>NZ_JBNHFG010000006.1:0-157414 GCF_059090025.1 Arthrobacter sp. Y3224198 | reverse complement strand
CGGCTGCCGGCTGCCCGGCGGCCGGCGCTACGGCAGATTCTGCCGCGGCCAGGACCTCGGCCAGGCTTTTGCCGGTCTGGGCCGCAACCGCGGCGGCCACCGTACCTTCCACCAGCGGGGCATCGGCCATCCGCACACGCTGCTGCTGGTCGGGTTCCAGGAACTCCAGCGCCATCTCGGCCGTCATCACGGCCGAGCCCAGATCGGTCAGCAACAGGACGCCGTCACCGGAGTCCGACTGAGCAATGCCGGCCTGGATTTTTTCCAGGCTGGTGCCGATGCCGCCGTCGTCGGTCCCGCCGGCCGGCGCGAGCTGAACATCGGCCGCCATCTGGGCGGCAAGTTCGCAGACCCCTTCAGCCAGTTTCCCGCTGTGCGAGACCACCACCAGGCCCACGCTCATGCCGGGCCCTCCGCTGCCTGCACGGCGGCCTGCAGGATCAGGGCGGTGGACGCGGCACCGGGATCCAGATGGCCCGCACTCCGCTCACCCAGGTAGCTGGCCCGGCCCTTGCGCGCCACCAGCGGTTCGGTGCCGGCCAGTCCGGCCTCGGCGGCGTTGGCCGCCGCGGTCAGGATCTCCACCGGCCCCGAGCCGGCGGCCTCCGCGGTGGCCGCGGCGTCGACGGCGGGTGTCCAGGCATCCACCATGGTCTTGTCCCCGGTTTCGGCCTTGCCGCGGGCAACGATGCCGTCCCGTGCGGCGGTCAGCGCTGCGGTCAGCTCCGCCGGACCGAGGGCAGCGGCGCTGCCGGCGGCGGTGGAAGCACGCAGGAAGGCGGTGCCGTACAGCGGTCCTGCCGCACCGCCCACTTTGGACATAAGCGTCATGGCCGCGGTCTTGAACACTGCGCCGGGAGTATCCGGCACGCCGTCGGCGTCGAGCTTCTCCACAATGGCACTGAACCCGCGTTCCATGTTCTCGCCGTGGTCGGCATCGCCGATCTCCCGGTCAAGGGTGGTCAGCCGCTGCCGGTTTTCCGTCACCGCCCGGGCGCTGTCCCGCATCCAGCGGTCCGCCCATGCTGCATCAAGTGCCATGCCTAAACTCCCCACCGCATTGCCGGCGTTTTCACCGGCGAGTCCCACAACTCCGTCATTTCATCGTCCAGGCGCAGCACGGTTACCGAGGCGCCCTGCATCTCCAGGGCCGTGATGTAGTTCCCGACCAGGGACCGCTCAACCCGCACCCCGCGTTCGGCCAGGATCTCCGCGGCGCGGCGGTACACAATGTAGAGCTCGCTGAGCGGTGTTCCACCCATCCCGTTGACGAACAGCAGCACCCGGTCCGAATCCTTGATGCCGAGATCGCTGAGCACCGGTTCCATCAGCTGGTCCGTGATGGCGTCGGCGTTGGTCATGGGCACCCGGTGCCGGCCTGGTTCGCCGTGGATGCCCACCCCCATCTCAATCTCGTCCTCGGCAAGGGTAAAGCTCGGCTCGCCGGCGTGGGGCACGGTGCAGGGTTCCAGCGCCACCCCCATGGAGCGGACGTTGCTGTTCACGCGTTCGGCAATCCCCGCGACCTTGTCCAGGTCATCCCCGCGGTCCGCGGCGCCGCCGGCAATGCGCTCCAGCAGCACGGTGCCTGCCACCCCTCGGCGTCCTGCAGTGTAGGTGGAGTCCTCCACGGCGACGTCGTCATTCACCACCACGGTACGGACGTCTACGCCTTCCGCTGCGGCCAGTTCCGCAGCGGTCTCAAAGTTGAGGATGTCCCCCGTGTAGTTCTTCACCACCAGCAGCACACCGGAACCGGAATCGCTGCGGACAATGGCCGGCAGGATCTGGTCCGGGGTGGGCGAGGTAAACACCGCGCCGGGAACTGCGGCAGTCAGCATGCCCGCTCCCACGTAGCCGCTGTGCAGGGGCTCATGTCCGCTGCCACCGCCGGAAACCAGGGCAACCTTCCCCTGCACGGGGGCATCGCGGCGTACCACGTAGTCAGGGTCCAGATGGACTTCCACCAGATCCTGGTGGGCCTGCCCGAATCCCGCCAGGGATTCCGCAACCACGGACCGCGGATTGTTGATCAGTTTCTTCATGGCGCTGGAACTCCTTCGTAGAACTTCCTCCGGCACAGAACCATCCCGTCTCCACGTTCGACACTACCCGGGCCCGGCACGGCACAACAGGGTGTTCGGCGGCGGCCGGGCGGGCATTCGGGCAAACAAAAAGCGGGAGGGGTGTCCCTCCCGCTTTTCCGCGTTGGCGGCCGCAGGCGCGGCCCGGCGGCGTTACTTGCCCTTGAAGGCGTCCTTCACGTTTTCGCCGGCGTCCTTGAGCTTGGACTTGGCCTGATCGCCGTGGCCTTCGGCTTCCATGCTTTCGTTGCCGGTGGCCTTGCCCAGGCCTTCCTTCACCTTGCCGCCAAGGTTTTCGGCCTTGTTCTGCATCTTGTCATCTGCGCCCATTGCTGAACTCGCTTTCTGATCGGCTTCCGGAACGGCAGCACACGCTTCAAAATCCTGCGCCTGCCTCCGACCTGCAGAAAGGCTGCGGGGCCGGCCGTTCCATCGGCATCGGATGATGCTAAGTACCCTTAGTATAGCCGGGGAAAGGAGCCGTGGCCACTTGGGCGCAAGCTGCACCCCGCCGCAGGCCCTAGAGCCAGCGGATCATCCGGGTATTTCCCAAGGTGTTCGGCTTGACCCGGGCCAGGTCCAGGAACTCGGCCACACCCTCGTCATGGGAGCGCAGCAGTTCCGAATAGACCACGGGGTCCACCGCGTTCTGGTTCTCCATCACCTTGAAGCCGTGCCGTTCAAAAAAGTCCACTTCGAAGGTCAGGCAGAAGACGCGTGCCACCCCAATGTCCAGGGCATCGCCCAGCAGCGTTTCCAGCAGGGCGTGGCCCACTCCGCGGCCGCGTGCAGCGGGATCCGTGGCCAATGTGCGCACCTCGGCCAGGTCCTCCCACATGACGTGCAGCGCACCGCAGCCGATGACGTTGCCTTCGCCGTCTTCGGCGATCCGGAATTCCTGCAGGCCCTCATAGTAGGCCACCGCTTCCTTGGCGATCAGTACCCGCTCGCGGGCCAGCGGCGCCACGAGCCGGCGGATGTCGTGGACATCGGCGGTACGGGCACGGCGGACGGTGATCTGTGAAGCGGACATCATCGGACCAGTCTAGGACTTTCACCCTGTGTACCGGCGGTGCATCCGTAACAGGCGGACGCGCGGGCGCCGGACGTACGGACGGGTCCCCGTCCGAACGCAGGGCCGTGCAGCCAGGAGACGCCCGGACGCAAAGGAAGCCCCGGATAACTCCGGGGCTTCCTTTGGTGAAACTGTTTCCCTTGCGTGCGGGGTTACTCCCCGACGCCTGCCTCGATGGCGGGATTGGCTTCCTCGATGGCCTTCGGTGCGCCGTGGCCCACGAACGTGAACCGGGCTTCGTCACCCTCACCCTCGACGTCCACCGAAATCAGCTCACCCGGCTTGATCTCTCCGAAGAGGATCTTCTCGGACAGCTGGTCCTCGATTTCGCGCTGGATGGTGCGGCGCAGCGGGCGGGCACCCATGGCGGGATCGTAGCCGCGGGTAGCCAGCAGCACCTTGGCGGCGGGGGTGAGCTCGATGCTCATGCCCTTGTCGGCCAGGCGCTTGCCCAGGCGGTCCAGGAAGAGATCCACAATCTGGACAATCTCGTCCTGGGTCAGCTGCGGGAACACCACGGTGTCATCAACACGGTTGAGGAACTCGGGGCGGAAGTGCTGGCGCAGCTCCTCCGTGACCCGGGCCCGCATCCGGTCATAACCGGTCTTGGTGTCCGTGCCGGACTGGAAGCCGGTCATAACGCCCTTGGAGATGTCCTTGGTTCCAAGGTTGGTCGTCATGATGATGATGGTGTTCTTGAAGTCCACCATCCGGCCCTGTGCGTCCGTCAGGCGTCCGTCTTCCAGGATCTGCAGCAGCGAGTTGAAGAGGTCCGAGTGGGCCTTTTCAACTTCGTCGAACAGCACCACGGAGAACGGCTTGCGGCGGACCTTCTCGGTCAGCTGGCCACCTTCTTCGTAGCCCACGTAGCCGGGAGGGGCACCGAACAGACGGGAAACGGTGTGCTTCTCGGCGTATTCGGACATATCCAGGGTGATGAGGGCGTCCTCGTCACCGAACAGGAACTCCGCCAGTGCCTTGGCCAGCTCGGTCTTGCCGACGCCGGTGGGGCCGGCGAAGATGAACGAGCCGCCCGGACGCTTGGGGTCCTTCAGTCCGGCACGCGTACGGCGCATGGCCTGCGAGATGGACTTGATCGCCTGGTCCTGGCCGATGACGCGCTTGTGCAGTTCGTCTTCCATCCGCAGCAGGCGGGTGGATTCTTCCTCGTTCAGCTTCACCACGGGGATGCCGGTGGAGTTGGCAAGCACTTCGGCGATGAGTTCCTCATCCACCTCGGCGATGTCGTCCAGGCCGCCGGACTTCCACTGGCGTTCCTTCTCGGCGCGCTGGTCCTGGAGCTTCTGCTCCTTGTCGCGCAGGGAAGCGGCACCTTCGAAGTCCTGGGAGTCGATTGCCGACTCCTTCTCCATCTTCAGGGCCGAGATCCGCTCGTCGATTTCCTTCAGCTCCGGCGGAGCCGTCATCCGGCGGATACGCAGGCGGGCACCGGCCTCGTCGATCAGGTCAATGGCCTTATCGGGGAGGAACCGGTCGCTGATGTACCGTTCGGCCAGCGTGGCAGCCGAGGCCAGGGCGGCATCGGTGATGGATACCCGGTGGTGCGCTTCGTAGCGGTCACGCAGGCCCTTGAGGATCTCGATGGCGTGGGCCACCGAGGGCTCGGCAACCTGGATCGGCTGGAAGCGCCGTTCGAGGGCGGCATCCTTTTCGATGTGTTTGCGGTACTCATCCAGCGTGGTGGCACCGATGGTCTGCAGCTCGCCGCGGGCCAGCATCGGCTTCAGGATGGAGGCGGCATCGATTGCGCCTTCGGCGGCACCGGCACCCACCAGGGTGTGGATTTCGTCGATGAACAGGATGATGTCGCCGCGGGTGCGGATTTCCTTGAGGACCTTCTTCAGGCGTTCCTCGAAGTCGCCGCGGTAGCGGGAGCCGGCAACCAGGGAGCCGAGGTCAAGGGTGTAGAGCTGCTTGTCCTTCAGCGTCTCGGGAACGTCGCCGCGCACGATTGCCTGGGCCAGTCCCTCGACGACGGCGGTCTTGCCGACGCCGGGCTCGCCGATCAGCACGGGGTTGTTCTTGGTGCGGCGCGAGAGCACCTGCATCACGCGTTCCATTTCGTGCTCGCGCCCGATGACGGGGTCAAGCTTGGCTTCGCGCGCTGCCTGTGTCAGGTTGCGGCCGAACTGGTCCAGCACCACCGAACCGGCGGGCTGGCCTTCCTGCTGCTGGCCGCCGCTGGCGACGGGCTCCTTGCCCTGGTAGCCGGAGAGCAGCTGGATGACCTGCTGGCGGACCCGGTTCAGGTCGGCACCGAGCTTGACCAGGACCTGCGCGGCAACACCTTCGCCTTCGCGGATCAGGCCGAGCAGGATGTGTTCGGTACCGATGTAGTTGTGGCCGAGCTGCAGGGCTTCACGGAGCGAGAGCTCCAGCACCTTCTTGGCCCGCGGGGTGAAGGGGATGTGGCCGGTCGGGGCCTGCTGGCCCTGACCGATGATCTCCTGCACCTGCTCGCGGACAGCACCAAGCGAGATGCCCAGGGATTCAAGGGCCTTAGCTGCAACACCTTCACCCTCATGAATGAGGCCAAGCAAAATATGCTCGGTGCCGATGTAGTTGTGGTTGAGCATGCGGGCCTCTTCTTGGGCAAGCACGACAACGCGACGGGCACGGTCGGTAAATCTTTCAAACATGAGGCACACTCCTAGCTAACGCGTAATTCGATGCTACGTGCCTAAGGGGTGCAATAGGAGCTTGTTCGCCGTGGGCGTGAGACCTGCACGGCATCCCTCCGCCGGGAAACGGCGGAGGGACCGGCGGAAGAGGGCCGCCGGACCCGTTCCGCGGCTAGCCCTGGGCGGCGCGGTAAGCGTCGATGATCTCGCTGTTGACCCGGCCCCGCTCGGAAACGGTGTAGCCGTTCTTCCGGGCCCATTCGCGGATCTGCGCTGCCTCGTTGCTGCGGGCGGAACCGGAGCTGCGCGGACGGCCGGTGCGGCCGCCTACCTTGCGGCCGGCATCCACATAGGTCTTCAGGGCATCACGAAGGTTTTTCGCATTGTCCTTTGACAGGTCAATCTCGTACTGTGACCCGTCCAGGGCAAACCGAACAGTCTCATCGGCACTTCCACCGTCGAGGTCGTCCACGAGAATGATTTTTACCTTTTGTGCCATGACAGGCTCCTAAGCAGCTAAAAACGGGAAGACTTATTAATGAGACCACTTAGAGTATGGCGCAATTAGCAAAGCCCCGTCAAAGTACTTGGGTATTAATTCTCTTCTTCGCCTGTTTTCTTCAAAGGTTGCTGGTCTACACTCTGGTCCAGCTCCCTCTCCGCCTCGGCGAGAGCCTGCCGCTCCGCGCGATCAGAGTTGAGGAGAGCCTTCATCACGAAATAAAAGAGAGCTGCAACACAAACTGACGGCAGGAGTACTTCTACATATTCCATGTCTAACCCATTTCCGGCTTAAGGAGGGGAAACAGAATTGTTTCCCTGATTCCCGTATTCGTGAAAAGCATCACAAGGCGGTCAATTCCCAGGCCGATACCGCCCATGGGAGGAGCGCCGTATTCCAGTGCGCGGAGGAAGTCCTCGTCCAGTGCCATGGCCTCGTCATCGCCGTTGGCTGCCAGGCGTGACTGTTCGGTAAGCCGTTCACGCTGGATAACCGGGTCAATGAGCTCGGAGAACGCCGTGCCCCTTTCCATGCCGCCGATGATGAGGTCCCAGGCTTCGATCAGGCGCGGATCGTCCCGGTTCGGGCGGGCCAGCGGCTGCGCGGACGGCGGGTAGTCATAAACAAAGGTCGGCTGGAGCAGCGTAGGTTCGACAATCTCGCCGAACAGTTCAATAACCAGCTTTTCGGCATCCCACTTGGGATCCACCTTCACGTTGTGCCTATCCGCAATCTCCCGCAGCTGTGCCGCGTCGGTGTCCGGGGTGATCTCCGTTCCAACGGCCTCCGAAAGGCCCGGATAGACGCTCAGCCAGCGCCACTCGCCGTCGAGGTCGATGGTCCCGGCAGCGGTTTCGATCTGCCGGCTGCCCATGAGGTCTGCGCAGTGCAGGATGATTTCCTTCATCCGGTCTGCCATAACGTACTGGTCTGCGTATGCCTCGTAGCATTCCAGCGTGGTGAATTCCGGCGAATGCGTGGAGTCCACGCCTTCATTGCGGAAAATGCGGCCGATCTCGAAGACCCGCTCAATCCCGCCCACCACTGCACGCTTGAGGTAGAGCTCGGTGGCGATACGCAGGGTCATCTTCTGGTCGAAGGCGTTCAGGTGGGTTTCGAACGGCCGGGCGGCGGCTCCGCCGTGCACCAGCTGCAGCATGGGTGTTTCCACTTCCACGTAGCCGTGCCCGTGGAGGGTGTCGCGGACGCCGCGGATGATGGCCGCGCGGTTGTAGACCATGTCGCGGGCCTCGTCGCGCACCATCAGGTCCACGTAGCGCTGGCGGACGCGGGTTTCCTCGTTGAGTCCGGCGTGGAGCACCGGCAGCGGACGCAGCGCCTTCGAGGCCATGGACCAGGACTGGGCCATCACGGAGAGTTCGCCGCGGCGGGAGGAGATGACTTCGCCGCGGATAAAGACAATGTCGCCCAGGTCCACCAGGGACTTCCAATCCGCCAGCGACTCCTCGCCTACGACGGCGAGGCTGAGCATCGCCTGGAGGCGGGTGCCGTTGCCTTCCTGCAGTGTTGCGAAGCAGAGCTTGCCGGTGTTGCGGATGAACACTACGCGGCCGGTGACCCCCACTGTTTCACCGCTGGCCTCGTCGGCCTGCAGGTGGCCGAACTTTTCCCGGACTTCCTTGAGCGAAGACGTGCGCTCCACGCCTACCGGGTAGGCCTCGTCCCCGCGGTCAATCAGCCGCGCACGCTTTTCGGCGCGGATGCGCATCTGTTCGGAGGTATCGGCGGCTTCGGGAACGGGGTTAGATGTGGTCACGGTTATTAAGTTTACAGAGCAATGCGCTTCCCCCGGTCCGCTGCCCCGTGCTCCTGCGCCGTAAGACAGGAGGAACACGGGGCAAACGTTCCGCAAGGCAGCCCCGCCGGGTCCCGGAACCGCAGGAAAAGCAGGCCGGTCCGCCGGGGCGGCATGGTTATAGGGCAGGCCGCTAAGGCAGCACCGTATTGTCGATCAGCCGGACCGGGCCCACCCGGGCGGCCAGCAGCGCCAGCGCCGGCTGGCTCAGGGGTTCATCCGTGGGCAGGGGCTCCAGGGTTGCGGGGTCCACAACCTCGAAGTAGTCCAGGTCCACACCTGGCTGCTCCGCAACAAGCCCGACGGCGGAGGCCAGGTCCAGCGCCTCACCGGCAGCGGCGCGGTCCTTCAGCAGGGTCAGGGCCTTCGACAGGACCAGCGCGGACTGGCGCTGTCCGGCATCCAGGAACCGGTTGCGGCTGGATTCCGCCAAACCGTCTGCCGCGCGCACGATGGGCACCGCCGTGATTTCCACCGGGAAATTCAGGTCGGCGGCCATCCGCCGGATCAGTGCCACCTGCTGGGCGTCCTTCTGCCCGAAGTAGGCCCGGAAGCGGGCGGGCACCGGCGGTGCAGCGTAGTGGAAGAGCTTGGCAACCACGGTGAGGACGCCGTCGAAGTGGCCCGGCCGTGACGCGCCTTCCCAGCGGGTGCCCATGGTGCCGGAGCTGACCCGGACCTGCGGCAGGCCGCCGGGGTACACCTCCTCCACGGACGGGGCGAAAACCAGGTCGACGCCGGCACGGCCCAGCAGTTCCAGGTCCGCGTCCAGGGTCCGCGGGTAACGCTCCAAGTCGGCGGGGTCGTCGAACTGGAGCGGATTGACGAATACCGACGCGGTCACCACGTCGTTTTCGGCCCGTGCGGCGGACATCAGCGAGGCGTGGCCTTCATGCAGGGCGCCCATGGTGGGGACCAGCGCCAGGGCGGGAGGGCGTGAGGGGTTGGCTGACGCCGCTTTTCCAAGCAGCTCCGCGGTGGCGGTGCGTAGGTCTGCGGCGGTGGTGACGAGGCGGGGGGTGTTCAACGCTGTCCTTCTGGGGTTGTTTCTTCTGGATCCGTGGGCTCCGGCCGCAGCGCCCGGGCGATTGCTTCGCCCTGTTCGGCGGTGAGCAGGCCGCGGTCCACGGCGCGGGCGGCCGTGGCGGCCGAGAGTGCCTGGTAGGCGGTACGGAGGTCTTGGGTGCCGGCGTCGGCCAGGGCACGGGTATGGGCGGCAACGGTGCCGGCGTCGCCGCGCGCCACCGGTCCGGTCAGGGCACCTTCACCGGAGGCGAGGGCGTTTTCCAGCGACGCGCGCATCAGCGGCCCGAGCAGGCGGTCCGGGTGTTCGACGCCGAGGGAGGCCAGCAGTTGGGTGGATTGGGAGGCCAAGGTGACCAGGTGGTTGGAGGCGTGGGCCAGGGCTGCGTGGTAGAGCACGCGGTCCGCCTCATCGATGACCACCGGTTCGGCGCCCATCTCCACCACCAGGGCCTGCGCGATCGGCAGCACGGCCGCCGGCGCGGTAATGCCGAAGGAGCTGTCCGCCAGCCGGGTGAGGTCCAGGCTCATGCCGGTGAACGTCATGGCCGGATGCAGGGCCAGCGGGATGGCTCCGGCAGCACGGGCGGGGGCGAGGATCTCGGTGCCGAAGCGGCCGGAGGTGTGCGCCACAAGCTGGCCCGCCTGCCATGCACCGGTTTTCGCCAGCCCTGACACCAGCGGGCCCAGTGCGTCGTCCGGAACGGCCAGTAGCACCAGTTCGGAACGCTCGACAATGTCCGGTATGTCCAGGATCGGCACGCCCGGCAGCAGGTTCTCGGCCCGCTCCCGGCTGGCATCGGAAACTGCGGACACTCCGACGACGGCGTGTTCGGCGGCCCGCAGGGCGGCACCCAGGACGGCGCCCACCCGGCCTGCACCGATGACGCCGACCCCCAGGCGGCCGCGGCGCCGGCGTTCCTCGACGCTGGCGGAATCAGCGGTGTTCATGGTCAGGCTCCTCCTTGGAGACGGGTGCTGGCAAAAGGGGGCGGGGCGCTTCCGGGGGCTTCGGCGCTTCCGCATCCGGGGTCTTCGTCAGGGACGGTCCGGGGGCACGCAGCCATTGTTCGGGGAGGTCCCGGCGGCGGGCGGTCCGCGCCCGCTGCGCCTGCTCATCGAGCAGCTGCCGGGCGGTGCCTGCGTCGATCTGGGTGATGCGCGGGGAGACCGGGCCGGGTGTGGAGTGCAGGACCAGGTCCGCCAGATCCAGCCGGCGGGCCACCGGGCCTTGTTCCAGGGCAAGGGACTGGGTCCTGCTGTGCGGAACCATTTCCAATGACCGCCACAGGAATCCGTGGCGGGACAGGACGGCGGTCTCCGTGATCAGGTAACCGTTCCGCCGCCGGGAAAGCGGGGAGAGCCAGCGCGCCCGCCGCGGGGATACCGTGAACCCGGCGTCACTGCCGCTGCCGCTCATCCCGGCGGTGAACGCGGTTACCGGATCGGCAGTGCCGGCATCGGGAAGCACCAGGGCCAGCATGCGCAGGACTTCTTCCCGGGTCCCTACCGGGAGCAGCCGGGTCCGCGCCTGCGCGTCGCCGTTCCTGGCGGCCCCGTAGCCGGCCACGTTGACGGAGACCGCGTACCATCCGGTGATCCGCCACAACGGCGGCTGCCGCACGGCCACCGCCTGGATGCGTCCCGGCGGAACGGTCTGCGCCCTCGTGTCCAGCAGTCCGGAGCGGATCCGGATGCCGTCACGGGAAACGGAGGCGCGGAAGTTGAAGGAGGAACTGAACATCCCCCAATAGGCGCTGCCGAACCCGAAAATGACCGGGACCATGGCGGCTATGGAGCCGATCTCACCTGTGGTGACGGTCAGGAGCACAACGGCAGCGACAGCCAGCAGCAGGAACACAGTGGTGCCGGACAGCAGTACGGACGCGATGACGCGTCCGGCCGGAAGGACCAGGACCTCGCGCTCTCCCGGGACGGTCTCGGACGGGTCCTCGCTGTCCTCCTGCCCGCCGGGTGCTTCCGTTGCACCGGAGGCGCCGGAGAGGATCCGCGCCCGCAGCGCCTGCGCATCCGGGAGCCGCAGGTAGGCCAGGCGCACGGCTGATTCTCCGGCGTCGGCCACTTCAAAGCGCAGTTCCGCGAGTCCGAAGATCCGCGCCAGCAACGGCTGGACAATGTCGATGGCCTGGACACGGTCCAGCCGCGCCTGCCGCTGGCGCCGGACGAGGACACCCGAATGGACCCGGATGTGATCGCTGGTCAGCTGGTAGCGGGTAAACCACCAGGACAGGAAGAACGCTCCGGAAATGACCAGCAGTGCCGCCGCGAGCACCAGCAGTGTCCAGAAGAGGGCCTGGCCCTGCGGCAGCCTCATGCCGCCGCCGGAGAACCACCCTTCGGCCTGGTCACGGCCAACCACATAGGCCAGGGCGGCCAGCGCGATCCAGCCGCGGACCAGCGGCGACACCGGGTGGACCCGCTTCCATTCCGGTCCGGGAACCGGGGGCCCGGGCGTGCCCGGCAGCGCCTGTTCGCCGTCCGGGACGGAAGCGGCAGCGCCGTTCACAGTCCGGCCAGCTGCGCTTCGCCCCGCGCGGACAGGTGCTCGCGCAGGCGTGCGCCTTCCCCGCCGGGCAAACCGGCAATGGCGGCATTGGTGCCGGGGGAAGCGGTATGCAGTTTCAGGGTGCACAGGCCAAAGGCCCGTTCCAGCGGTCCGACGGCGACGTCCACGTACTGCATGCGTCCGTACGGGACCACCAGGGTGCGCTGGAAGAAAATGCCGCGGCGCAGCAACAGGTCCTCATGGCGTTCGGCGTAGCCAATCGCCCGGACCTGGCGGGGCAGCAGAATAACCCGCCAGAGCAGCGTGACGGCGAAAAAGGCCGGCAGCCCCCAGGCCAGCCAGGCGGGGTATCCGGGCCAGATTCCGGTCTGGCGGAGCACCAGCGGCAACCCCGTGATGAGCAGGGTGATGACGGTTTCAATGCCCCAGCTCAACAGCCGCAGCCGCAGGTATTTCGGGGACACCCGCTGCCATTGCAGCGCCGTTGGATCAATGGCTTCACTGGGCAAGCTGTCCCCCGTCCTCTCCGGAACCCTCTTCGCCGTTGCCGGACCCGGGGGTATTGCCGTTCCTGTCCTCGGGCGGCAGTTTACAGAACCGTTCCACGACCAGCCCGGTGGCGATCATCAAAAGTCCGCCGGCCGCCACGGCGAGGGAGGCCCAGGTGGCGGTGTGCCCGGGGCGCAGGGACCACAGCGGAAGCAGGGTGAGGAAAATGGCGGCATGCCAGCCCAGCAGCAGCGCACCGGCATAGGCCACGGCCTGGGCCAGGACCACCGTGCGGGCTGCGGCCAGCGGATCGAGTTCCCGGTCCCGCGCGCCGTTGCGCCAGCGGCGCACCCGCAGGCCCAGCACCAGTGTGGCGGCGGTGACGAGGATGATGGCCACCAGCGCCACGGGGCTCAGGACCGGGGCGGCATAGCTGCCGAGGTAGGAGTTGACGGCCCAGCCCACAGCCCCGGCGGCAAGGGCAATCACGGCCAGCCACCGGTAGCGGATGGTGATCACCGGCTCATTCTCCTTCGAAGATTTCGAGTCCGGGGAGGTCCTCGGCCCGCGCTGCCAGGTCGGCCACCGGCGTACCGTCCAGCACGGCGTCCGGCTCCATCCAGGCCCACGGCTGCAGCACGAAGGCACGCGTGGCCGCACGCGGATGCGGAATGGTGAGGTCGTCGTCGTCCACGTTGGCAGTGCCGTAGGTGATGATGTCCACGTCCAGGGTGCGCGGGCCCCAGCGGACAATGCGTTCGCGGTGGTGGCGGGCTTCCACGGCCTGGCAGTGTGCCAGCAGCTCATGCGGGTCCAGCCCGGTTTCCACCGCAACCACCAGATTCAGGTAGTCCGGCTGTTCCGGTCCGCCGACCGGCCGGGTGCGGACCACGGGGGAAACCGCACTCAGCTTCACCTGGGGGTGGTCAGCCAGGTCCGCCACAGCGGACGAGAGTGTGTCCCGGCTTTCACCGAGATTGCTGCCGAGGGCAAGGACGGCATGCACGGTACTCATGCGCGCTCCCGGTATACCGTTACCGCAACGTCGCCGAACTCGACGGCGATGGGAGCCTTTGGCTTGTGCACGGTGACTTCGACCGCCGCCAGGACGGCAAAGGAGGTGAGCACGGCGTCCGCAATGCGGGCGGCGAGTGCTTCGATGAGGTTGAGGGGTTCACCCGTAATGACCTGCACCACCAGCTCGGCTACCTCGCCGTAGTGCGCGGTCAGGGTCAGGTCATCGGTGGCGGCCGCCGGCCCCAGGTCGGTGAACAGCACCAGGTCCGCCACAAAGGGCTGGCCGTCGCGGCGTTCCTCCGGGAAAACCCCGTGGTAGCCGGTGGCGGTGATGCCGCGCAGCGTGATCCGGTCAAGTGCCGGTGTGCCGGGCATCCAGCTATCCCTTCCAGGCGGCGGTGACTTTGACCGCGTCCAGGCTGGCGGGCACGTTGTGCACGCGCACCGCCCAGGCACCCGAGAACGCAGCCAGGGCCGATACCGCCGCTGTGGCGTTATCGCGTTCCAGCGGCGGGGCTGCCTTGCCGAAGCTGGTGAGCAGCGATCCCAGGAACCGCTTGCGGGAGGCCCCCACCAGGACGCGGTGGCCCAGCACCCCGAGCCGGTCGATGCCGCGCAGCAACTGCCAGTTATGCTCAGCATTCTTGGAGAAGCCCAGCCCGGGGTCAACAATGATCTGCTCGGGGGCAACGCCGGCTGCGTAGAACCGGTCCCGCACCTTGAGCAGTTCCGCAGTCACTTCCTCCACGACGTCGTCATAGCTGGCGTTGGGATCGTCGCTGCGGACACTGCCGCGGCTGTGCATCAGCACGTAGGACACACCGGTGGCGGCCACGAGGGCGGGCATCTCCGGGTCGGTGTCGGTGCCGGATACGTCGTTCACAATCGCGGCGCCTGCCTCGATGGCACGCCGGGCGGTAGAGGCGTGCATGGTGTCGATGCTGACCAACGCGCCCGCACGGACCAGGGCCTCGACTACGGGAAGCACCCGTGCCTGTTCCTCTTCCTCGGGCACGCGGACCGAGTCCGGGCGGGTGGATTCACCGCCCACGTCAATGATGTCGGCGCCTTCGTAGTGCATTTTCAGTCCGGCCCGGATGGCGGCATCGGTGTCTGCGAACTGCCCGCCGTCGCTGAAGGAATCCGGGGTCACGTTGAGGATGCCCATCACCAGGGTGCGGTCGGTGGGCAGATCCCCGAGCTTCCGCGGGGCGCGGGCGGGACGCAGGACGGGCAGCGGCGAGGTGGCCGGTCCGGTGCCCGGCGCGGCGGCAAGTGAATCCATGGTGGTCCTATCGTCCGAGTATCAGGCTCATTGCTTCGGCGCGGGTCGCGGTCTCGCGAAGCTGGCCGCGCACTGCCGAGGTCACGGTCTTGGCGCCCGGCTTGCGGACCCCGCGCATCGACATGCACAGGTGCTCGCATTCGATAACCACTATGGCACCGCGGGGGGAAAGATTGGTCATCAGCGCGTCCACGATCTGCGTGGTCAGCCGCTCCTGGACCTGCGGCCGGCGGGCATAGACCTCCACCAGGCGGGCCAGCTTGGACAGGCCGGTGACCTTGCCCTCGTGCGAAGGAATGTAGCCGATGTGCGCGGTGCCATGGAACGGCACCAGGTGGTGCTCGCACGTGGAATAGAAGGCAATGTCCTTCACCAGGACCATTTCCTCGTGGTCCAGGTCGAAGGTGGTGGCCAGGAGGTCCGAAGGGCTCTCATGCAGGCCGGAGAAGATTTCCGTATAGGACTTGGCCACCCGGCTGGGGGTGTCCTTCAGCCCGTCACGGTCCGGGTCCTCCCCGATTGCGAGGAGGATCTCCCGGACCGCCCGTTCAATCCTGGGCTGGTCCACCGGGGAGTCTGCTGCCCCGGTCAGTAGTTCGTCGTCGAAATCCGTCACTGGTCGATCCTATCGTGCCCGGACTTCCCTTCCGGCGGGTGCCGGGGGTGGCCGGGCGGCCCCGCGGGGCCGCCCGGCTCAGCTAGGCGCCCGGCTCAGCTACGCGTCCGGCGCCTCGTTGGAGCCGCCGGCGCTACCGTTGCGGCCTGAGTGGCTGCCCTGGCCGCTGCTTTCGGGCTGCGGCAGGCCATTGCCGGAGACATCGAAGTCCTGCGGCAGGTCGGCGTCGGCGATCTGGTCCTGCGGGGCAACCGAGGCAGGGTCCGGGGCACCGATTTCCTTGGCCTCGCGCCGTTCCCGGGGCGACACCACGGGCGGCATGCTGTGCACCGGGCGGGTGGGCTTGGACAGCCAGACCTCGCGGACGTCGCGCTTGCGCACGTCGGAGAAGACCTCGGCGATTTCGGCCTGGTTCAGCGTCTCGCGCTCCAGCAGTTCCAGTGCGAGCCGGTCCAGCACGTCGCGGTTCTCCGTGAGGATCTGGTACGCCTCGTCATGGGCGTTGTCCAGCAGGCGCCGGACCTCCTCGTCCACCACATAGGCCACCTGGTCGGAGTAGTTGCGTTCCTGGCTCATGTCGCGGCCCAGGAACGGCTCCCCGCCGCCGGAGCCCAGCTTGACGGAGCCGATCCGCTCGCTCATGCCGTACTGGGTGACCATCTTCCGTGCCGTGGAGGTGGCTTTCTCGATATCGTTCGAGGCGCCGGTGGAAGGATCGTGGAACACGATTTCCTCTGCCACCCGGCCGCCCATCGCGTAGGCCAGCTGGTCCAGCAGTTCGTTGCGGGTCACGGAGTACTTGTCGTCCTGCGGCAGGACCATGGTGTAGCCCAGTGCCCGGCCGCGCGGGAGGATGGTCACCTTGGTGACCGGGTCGGTGTTCCGCAGGGCCGCCGCCACCAGGGCGTGACCGCCTTCGTGGTACGCGGTGATCTTGCGTTCCAGTTCCTTCATCACGCGGCTGCGCTTCTGCGGGCCCGCAACCACGCGGTCGATGGCTTCATCCAGGGCGCGGTCATCAATCAGGTCCGCGTTGGAGCGTGCGGTGAGCAGTGCGGCTTCGTTGAGTACGTTGGCCAGGTCGGCGCCGGTGAAACCGGGCGTCTTGCGGGCCACGGTCTCGAGATCCACGCCGTCGGCCATGGGCTTGCCCTTGGCATGGACCTGGAGGATCCGGAGCCGGCCCTGCATGTCGGGGGCCTCCACGCCGATCTGCCGGTCAAAGCGGCCGGGCCGCAGCAGGGCCGGATCCAGGACGTCGGGACGGTTGGTGGCGGCAATCAGGATGACGTTCGTGTTGCCGTCGAAGCCGTCCATTTCCACCAGCAACTGGTTCAGCGTCTGCTCGCGTTCGTCGTTACCGCCGCCCACGCCGGCACCGCGGTGGCGGCCGACGGCGTCGATCTCATCCACGAAGATGATGGCCGGGGCGTTGGACTTGGCCTGCTCGAAGAGGTCGCGGACGCGGGAGGCGCCCACACCAACGAACATTTCCACGAAGTCCGAACCGGAGATCGAGTAGAACGGCACGCCGGCCTCACCGGCAACGGCGCGGGCCAGCAGGGTCTTGCCGGTGCCGGGAGGGCCGTAGAGCAGCACGCCCTTGGGGATCTTGGCGCCCACGGCCTGGAACTTGCCCGGATCCTGCAGGAATTCCTTGATTTCGTGGAGTTCCTCCACGGCCTCGTCAGCGCCGGCAACGTCGTCGAACGTCACCTGCGGCATGTCCTTGTTGGTTAGCTTGGCCTTGGACTTGCCGAACTTCATGACCTGCGAGCCGCCGCCCTGCATGCGGGACATCAGGAACCAGAAAATCAGGCCGATGATGATGAACGGCAGGAACAGGCCCAGGAAGCTGGTGAACCAGTTGGTCTGGACGGGCTGGTCGGTGTAGTCGGCACCGGAATTGGTGACCGCCTCCACCACATCGTCGCCACGGTCGGTGCCGAAGTAGAACTGCACGTTTTCCGTGCCCTCGGCCTTCTTGCCGTCCTCGTCGAGCGTCAGGTCAACTCGTTGGTCGCCGTCGTAGATCTTCGCCTGCGACACCTGGCGGTCGGCAAGAAGCTCCATACCCTTCTTGGTGTCCACCTGCTTGGCCCCGCTGGCAGTGAGGCTGGGCACGATGATCAAAAGAGCAGCCAGTGCCAGCGCGATCCAGATGACCGGCCCCTTGAAGAAGTTCTTGGATTTCATTCGTCGTCAGGGCTTGAGCCCCGTCCCTCCTGATCAACAACGCTGATGTGCGCGGAATTTACCTACTAGCTATACACCGTCCCCCAAAAGAACACGGTCCCGGTAGGGGATTAGTTCCCTCAGGGCGTAGCGGTGTGCCGTGATGGTGATCGCGCTGAACGGGGCCGGCCCCTGACGCTTACTCGTAGACGTGCGGCGCCAGGGTGCCGATGAAGTCCAGGTTGCGGTAGCGCTCGGCGAAATCAAGGCCGTAGCCGACCACGAATTCGTTCGGGATTTCGTATCCGACGTACTTCACGTCGATTTCCACCTTGGCGGCATCCGGCTTGCGCAGCAGGGTGCAGATTTCCACGCTGGCGGGGCCGCGGGACTCCAGGTTGGTGCGCAGCCAGGACAACGTCAGGCCGGAGTCGATGATGTCTTCGACAATCAGGACATGCTTGCCCAGCAGGTCCGTTTCCAGGTCCTTGAGGATGCGGACAACGCCGGAGGACTGGGTGCCGGAGCCGTAGGAGGACACGGCCATCCAGTCCATGGTGACGTGGCTGTGCAGGGCACGGGAGAGATCTGCCATCACCATCACGGCGCCCTTGAGGACACCGACGAGGAGGACGTCGCGGCCGGCGTAGTCGCGGTCAATTTCGGCCGCCAGTTCATTGATCCGGGTTTGGATCTGTTCCTTGGTGTAGAGAACGTGCTTGAGATCTGATGCGACGTCGTGTGAATCCACGAATGACTCCCGGGTGCGAAGTGTTGCAGCTTGGATGTTAGGTGCTGCTCTTTTTCCTAAAAACAAGATTGCCATAGCTTGCAGCCCCGTGGTGAACCGATTTGCTGCGCGGCTGGCGGTACACGCTGACTTTGCCCACCAGCTGCACCGGGCCTGCGGAGCCCGTGCGGCGCAGCAGTGACTCCACGGCGGAGAGCCGTTCGTAGCTGGGCTGGGCCCCGCCCAATGCGAGCGCCGCAAGCGCCAGGACGCGCTGCCGCAGGGCGGGAGCGAGCTGCCGCAACTGTGCTTCAGGCAACAGCAGTTCTTCGGATTCCGTGCCGCTGCCGGCCGGGGCTGCGGCACGCAGTGCCTCGAAGGCACGCGCCGCTTCTGCGTCCAGATAATCGGCGTCGGCGGAGAGGATACGTGAGGAACGGAACAGCGCCTCCGCGATTCCGGGACCGAGTTTCTCCTCCAGGAACGGCAGCACCTCGGTCCGCACCCGTGACCGGGCGTAGGCCGGGTCGCGGTTGCTGGGATCGTGCCAGGGCTCCAATCCGGCATGTGCGCAGATCTCCAGGGTCTGTTCCCGGCGCAGGCCAAGGAAGGGACGCAGATAGATCCCGCGCACCGCAGGCATGCCCGCCAGGGAACGGGTGCCGGAACCGCGCATGAGGCCCAGCAGCACCTGCTCGGCCTGGTCGTCGAGTGTGTGGCCCAGCAGCACGGCGGCGGCTCCCAGTTCGGCGGCGGCCTCATCCAGTGCCGCATACCGGACACTGCGGGCCGCTGCCTCCGGTCCCATCCCGGACGCCGGCACGGAAACCTGCCGCACCAGCACGGGGTCCAGTCCCATCGCCTGGCATGTGGCGCTGGCGCGGGCAGCCACCTCGGCGCTGCCCTCCTGCAGCCCGTGGTCCACCACGACGGCGGCCACCCGGTAATCGCCCCGCCGGGAGAAGAAGGACGCTGCTTCGGCCAGGGCCAGCGAATCCGGTCCCCCGCTGCAGGCCACCAGGATCAGCGGGGGCTGCCCGCCGCCGGGAGCAAGGCCGGCGTCGCGCAGCGCGTCGCGGATGCTGTTGCGTGCGTCGCCGAGCGTCGGCAGGAGCCGCTTGCGTACACGGGGGGCGCGGGGTGAGGCTCCGGCCCCGGTATTGGGGGCGGAGTTCTTTTCGTGGAGCACGTTCGGTTACAGTCCCATCCTGGTAATCCAGAGATCGGCGGAGTGGATTTCCGCCTCGGTCGGCAGGTTTTCGGGCCGTTCCCAGACCCGGTTGAAGCCCTCCATGCCCACCCGGGCGGTGACGGCCCGGACAAAGCGGGCACCGTCGTCGTACTGGCGCATCTTGGCGTCCAGGCCCATGATCTGGCGGAAGAACCGGTCAATCCAGCCGCGTTTGGCCCCGCGGTTGTTGAAGCGCTGCCGGATGGTCTTGACGCTGGGCACAATCCCGGCGTCGACGGCGTCCATCACCACGTTGGCATGGCCCTCCAGCAGGGACATCACCGCGGTCAGGTGCGAGAGCCGTTCCTTGTCCTCCGGATCCTGGAGCAGTGAAAGGAGGTCCACCGGCTTGCGCGGCACGCCGTCCGCCTCCCCGCTGTCCCGGGCGTTTGAGGTCAGGGCCTTCACGGCAGAGCCCAGGCGCTCGGAGAGGGTGGAGGCCTTGTCCATCATGCCGTTGGAAAGCTGGCTGATCTCCCCCAGCATGTGCTCCCGCAGCCACGGGGCGGCAGCGAACTGGACCCGGTGGGTCTGTTCGTGCAGGCAGACCCACAGCCGGAAGTCGGCAGGCTCCACGTTGAGTTCGCGTTCCAGGGTGATGATGTTCGGCGCCACCAGCAGCAACCGCCCGCCGGGCTTGCCCACGCCGCCCAGCGCGGCAAAGGGATCATATTGGCCGAGGACCTTGCTGGAGAGGAACGCCAGGACAGCGCCCAGCTGGGTGCCGGTGACGGTCCCGCCCAGGGCGGTGTTGGCAGCCTCGAGCTGTTCCGGGCGGGTCTGTGCCAGGTGTTCCAGGGCCGGGCCCATCAACACGGAGAAACTCTGGGAGTTGGCGCGCGCCCAGGAGGCGCGGTCCACAATCAGGACGTCCGAGTCCCGCAGGTCGCGGGCGGCGTCGAGGCCGGTGATGCGATGCACGTGCTCCACGGACTTATCCGCGGCGGCGCGCAGATCGGCAACGGCATCGCGGATTTCCCGGGCGGACATTTTGGGTCCCGGTGCCACCATGGCGGCGGCCGTGGACGCGGCCAGGTCCCAGTTCACCAGGGACGGCACGGCGGACGCGGAGGGAGATGGACTGCGGTCAGGGGCCGGACGGCTTTGCTTGTTGCTCTCCATTGCTCCATTCGACCACACGCGGAGGGTCTCCACACCTCCTGCCGGGAACGCTGCCGGCGTAACCGGCCCGGCCGGGTACCTGTCAGCGGCAGCCGCAGCCGGCCAGCACGGCGGCCGCTGCGTCCACGGCGTTCCGGGCCGCTATCGTGTTGCCATCCAGGCCGGTGGCCACAAAGGTGAACGCCAGCACCCGGCCGTCTGCATCGGTGACGTACCCGCTCAGCGCCGTCACGGCCAGCAGCGTCCCGGTCTTGGCCCGGACGATGCCGGCGGCACCGGAGTCGGCGGTTTCGTCGTAGCGGCCGGCCAGGGTCCCGCTCAGTGCGGCCACCGGAAGCCCGCCCGCCACGGAGCGCAGGTCCGGGTCCTCCGTAGTCAGCAGGATCCGCATCAGGGAGGTCAGCTGCGCCGCCGATACCGACGTTTCCGCGGACAGGCCGCTGGTGTCCCCCAGCACCATCGCCGACGTGTCCACACCCAGGGCTCCCACTTCGGCCAGGACCGTTTCGATCCCCCCGGCAAAGGACGCCTCCCGGCCGGTGGCGTGCGCACTCAGCCGGGCCAGGGCCTCGGCCAGGTAGTTGTCCGAGTTCAGCAGCATGTAGTCAACCTGGTCCGCCAGCGGAGCGGAGCGGACTTCCGCCAGGGCGGCGGCTCCGGCCGGAGCGGTGCCGCGTTCCACGGACGGGTCGACGTCGATGCCCTTCTCCGCCAGCGCGGCAGCGAGGGCGGCACGGAAGGACTCCCCCGCGGACAGGGCGGCGTCGTCCACCCGCGGGCCGGGCCCGGTGCCCTCCTCCGCCCAGGCAGAGCTGATCGCGAGGGCGTGGACGGGCGCGATTTCGCCGGCCTCCACGTCCGCCTCGCCCCAGGCGTCGGACAGGGCGGGGCCGGTAAAGAGGGTGTCATCCACCAGCACCCGGACGGGACCGGTGGTGCCGTCCTTGGCGAGGGCGGCGGCGGTCTGTTCGGCCAGGGTGGCCAGGCCGGCGCGGCCCGCCACGGTGCGGGGGTTGGACTTGCCGGCTGTCAGCAGTACATCGCCGCCGCCGCGGAGCACCACGGTGCCGGGTTCTTCCCCGGGCAGCACGGTGGTGGCCAGGCGGGTGTCCGCGTCCATGGCAGAGAGTGCGGCGGCTGCGGTAAGGACCTTGAGGTTGGATGCCGGGGCCAGTCCGGTGCTGCCGCCGCGGTCGTACAGCACCGTGCCGGTCAGGGCGTCGGAGACCACGGCGTGGAAGCTGCCGCTGCCTTCGATCGCCAGCTCGGCGTCCAGGAGCCTTCCCAGCACTGTGGCATCCGGCAGCGGATCGGTGGCCTGGGGAGCGGAAACCAGGTCACTGCCGGCAAGTTCCGCCGGGGGCTCCTGGTAGTCGGGAACAACCTCGGCGCGCTGGACCCGGGGTCCGGTCAGGGACTGGGCGACGGGCGGCAGGGCATAGCAGGCCAGAGGAACCAGCAGCACCGCAAAGGCAAGCGCCAGCAGCGTGCTGGAGAACACCCGAGACATGTCCTCACCGATTCTTTCCGTCCGCCGGAAACCCGGCCGCTCCGTCCCCGTGCACGGTTGGGCGCGCGGGACATATATCTTTAAGACTAGACCGACGCCGGCGTCCTCCCCGACCGCCCGCTTGTACGGGCCGTTGCGGGGCACGTCCGGCGCATGATCGATTATCAAGTCTTTCCGAGTGGTTCCTCGCGGGCCACGCCAGTGAGGAGTCGCAATGCTGAAGCTCGACGTAACGATCGAGATCCCCAAGGGATCCCGGGTCAAGTACGAAATTGACCACGAAACCCACCGCCTGCGCCTGGACCGGGTCCTGTTCACCTCCATGGCCTACCCCACGCACTACGGTTTCTTCGAGAACACCCTGGGCGAGGACGGCGATCCGCTGGACGCCCTGGTGATGCTGCAGGACTTCGACCTGATGCCCGGTGTCCTGGTGGAATCCCGCCCCATCGGCGTGTTCAACATGGTCGACGACGGCGGCGGAGACGCCAAGGTCCTGTGCGTTCCGGTGGACCCGCGCTTTGACCACATCCAGGACATCTCGGATGTTTCCGACTTCCTGCTGGATGAAATCAAGCACTTCTTCACCAAGTACAAGGACCTGGAGCCCGGCAAGTGGGTTGAGGCTGCCGACTGGGCCGGCCGCGAAGCCGCCGAAGCAGAGGTTGAAGCCTCCCTGGCCCGCTTCAAGGCCCTTGGTGAAGGCAGCGAAGAGGACGAATCGCAGGGCCGCGACGTCGACGCGAACCCGATCAACAACTAGTTTTCCCGCCGGCTCCGGCCGGTACGACGGCGGCTGCCTCCTTGCGGGGGCGGCCGCCGTCGGCGTTTAACGCCTTCGTTGAACGGCCCTGTTGGCCGGCCGTACCGGCCGTTTACATGCCCTACTGGTTTCGGCGGTCCTGTTGCCTGGCCCAGGTACGCGCATCCGACGCGTAAGTCCGGGCCGGGAACACCGCCACAAAAACGGCAACGGCCAGGACGACCCAGCTGGACGTGAGCCACGCCGCCCAGAGGCCGAAGATGATGACTCCCAGCGCGAACCACAGCGGCAGCTTGGAGGTGCGGTCGGGACCGGAATCGGGCGGCGGTGTGTTGGTCATGCGGCCCACCCTATCCCGGCGCGCACCCGGGTCCGGAGCCCGCCGGCAGGAAGGAGATTCCCACGCTCAGTGGCTGCTGTTACCCGTGGGGTCACAGCAGCCACACCTGTACCGAAGCGTGGGAAGTTCGGCGGCAGGGAAGCCTCCTCCTGCACGACCCTGCCGGTCACGGAACCGCTTCGGGCGCGCCGCAACCTGTTTCGGTTGTTTTCCGGGGTGGTCTGCCATGCTGAACCCATGCATTTTGTGCTGACGATCAACCAGCGGGATTCGCGTGAAGTCGGTGACCTGGTACCGGAACTGATCCGCACGCTGCGGCATGTGCCGGCCGCCGTCCCCTTCCAGCGCACCGTGGGCGACGAGGCCCAGGGAGTGCTGGCTGAACCCCCCGCCGCAGTGGCGGCGGCATTGGCCGCGGTACGCGAACGGCGGTGGCACGTCGGCATCGGCGTGGGCGAGCTGGCGGTGCCGCTGCCGGCCGATCTGTCGACGGCACGCGGGTACGGCCTGGTGTATTCGCGGCGCGCCGTGGAGCGCGCGCAGCGCAGCAATGACCGTGTGCCGGTGGCAGTGGAAGGACCGGATGCGTCGCTCGCCGCGGAGGCCGAGGCGGTGCTTCGCCTGCTCGGCCTGATTGTGGCGGCCCGGACCGACGCCGAGTGGAAAGTGCTGGACCTGATGACGCCCGGAGCGCGCGGGCAGCAGAAATTCGTGGCCCAGGAGCTGGGGATCACGGCGCAGGCGGTCAGCAAGGCGGTGGTCCGTTCGCACTGGAGCGAGGAATGGGCCACGCGTCCTGCCGCCGCACGGCTGCTGGGGCTGGCCTATGGGCCGGCGGCGCTGCCGCCGGCCGCCCTCCCCTACTGAATCCGGCTAGAGGTTGCGGCCCAGCACACTGTTCAGCACACTGGCAGCGCCGTCCTCGTAAACGGTGCCGGTGACTTCGGCCGCCACGGCAAGGACCTCGTCCGGTGCCTGACCCATCGCTACCCCGCGGGCGGCCCAGTCCAGCATCTCGATGTCGTTCCGGCCGTCGCCCAGGGCCACGGTCAGCGCCGGGTCAACACCGAGCCGGGAGCGGACCTGTTCCAGCGCGCTGGCCTTGGTCACTCCGGCGGCGGCAATGTCCAGCCACGCCGTCCAGCCCACGGAATACGTCACACCGTGCAGGCCGATGGAGGACACTGCCGAACCGAATTCCTCCGCCGTGCTGTCCGTGCTGAAGACCACCACTCGCACGGCCCGGGCATCCAGCAGGGACTCGAAGTCCACGGCAAGGGCCTCGGCGCCGAAGCTGGCGTCCTGGAAGCGTTCGGTGGACAGGAACTGCCCGTCGGCGTCCTCCAGGGCGAACTTGGCGGTGGGAAGCTTCTCCCGCAGAGCGGCCAGGGCCGGTTTCGGATCGAACACCACCCGGTCCACCACTTCGTAGCCGTCCTCCAGATCGGGGTCCAGGCGCAGGGTGACGGCACCGTTGGAGCAAACGCAGTAGCCTTCGGCCAGCCCAAGCAGTTGCAGGATGGGCAGCGCCGCCCCGTAGGAACGGCCGGTGGCAATTACCAGGTGGTGCCCGGCCTCGCGTGCTTCGCGCGCGGCGTTCCGGACGCCGGGGGACATGTGGCCGTCGTGGTCCACCAGGGTGCCGTCCACGTCCAGGGCCACGAGGTGTCTTTTATCTGGGGTTAGCTGGTCTTCGATGCCAGCCGTACTCATAGTTGTCATCGTTTTATATAAGCAGATTTCCCGCAGGGGGACATAGGACGGGACCATCCCGCCGGTTCGGGCCGGTCAAACATTGCGGGACGCCTGCCGCTTTGGGAAATCCCTGCCGGTGTGCGGCGGAGGGATTTCCCAAAGTGGCAGCGTGCTACAGGACCGGCAGTACTTCCAGTCCGCCCATGTACGGACGCAGCGCGGCCGGTACGTTGACCGATCCGTCCGGGTTCTGGTGGTGTTCCAGGATGGCGACAATCCAGCGCGTGGTCGCCAGTGTGCCGTTCAGGGTGGCGACCGCACGGGTGCCCTTACCCTCGGCCTGCCGTTCGCGGATGTTCAGCCGGCGGGCCTGGAAGGTGGTGCAGTTGGAGGTGGAGGTCAGCTCGCGGTAGGCGTTCTGCGTGGGAACCCAGGCTTCGCAGTCGAACTTCCGGGCGGCGGACATGCCCAGATCACCCGCGGCCGTGTCGATAACCCGGTACGGCAGTTCCACCTTAGCCAGCATTTCCTCTTCCCACGCGAGCAGCCGCTTGTGCTCTTCGGCAGCATCCTCGGGGCGGGTGTAGACGAACATTTCGACTTTGTTGAACTGATGGACGCGAATGATGCCGCGGGTGTCCTTACCGTGCGAGCCGGCTTCCCGGCGGTAGCAGGAGGACCAGCCGGCGTAACGGACAGGGCCGCCGTCGAGCTCAAGAATTTCATCGGCGTGGTAGCCGGCCAGCGGCACCTCGGACGTGCCCACCAGGTACAGGTCGTCTTCAGCCAGGCGGTAGATCTCAGCGTCGTGTGCCACGTCGAATCCGGTGCCCTGCATGGTTTCCGGGCGGACCAGGGTGGGGGTGATCATGGGAACGAAGCCGGCCTTCACGGCCTGGTCCATGGCCATGTTCAGCAGGGCCAGTTCCAGGCGGGCACCGACGCCGCGGAGGAAGTAGAAGCGGGAACCGGAGACCTTGGCGCCGCGCTCCATGTCGATGGCACCGAGCATCTCGCCCAGTTCCAAGTGGTCGCGGGGCGCAAAACCCTCGGCCTCGAAGTCCCGCGGCCTGCCGACCGTCTTGACCACTTCGAAGTCGTCCTCACCGCCGGTGGGAACGCCATCGGACACGAGGTTCGGGATCCGGCGCAGGAGGGCGTCGGATTCGGCCTGGATGGTGTCGGCTTCGGCGCCGGCAGCCTTGACCGCGGCAGCCAGTTCCTTCACCTCGGCCAGCAGGGCCTGCTTCTCTTCACCCTTGGCCTGCGCCACTCGCTTGCCGAAGGCGTTCTGCTCGGCGCGCAGGGTCTCGTAGCGGGTCCGGGCGTCACGGCGGGCAGCGTCGGCGGAAATGATCGCGTCCACAATGCTCTCGTCGGCCAGCCGGGCACGCTGCGAGGCTCGGAATTTTTCAGGGTTTTCGCGGAGCTCATTTACATCGATCACGTCTCAAGAGTACCGAAAACCGGCCCGGCCTTTGCGTTGGCAGGCGGAGGCTATTCTGGGAGGCATCATGCCCCTTGAAATCAGCTTGCTCCTGGTGCTCTGCACTGCCCTCCTGGCTTCGGCCGTCACCTGGCTTGTGATCGGCGTCCGCAGCCGCCGGCGCAAGGCAGCCGAGGCCGCGGTGTTCGCCCCGCGGGGGCCGGCACACCAGCGGGTGGCAATGGTGGTCAATCCGGTCAAGGTCCTGGCTCCCGACGCCCGGGAACTGCTGGCTGCCGCCTGTGAGCTGGCGGGCTGGGATCCGCCGCTGATCCTGGAAACCACAGTGGAAAGCCCCGGTTACCTGCAGGCGCTGGCGGCCCTGGAGTCCGGCGCCGACGTCGTTATTGCCGCCGGCGGCGACGGAACGGTCCGGGAGGTGGCACGGGCAGTGGCCCATTCCGGAGCCGCCCTGGGCCTGGTCCCGCTGGGTACCGGAAACCTCTTGGCCCGGAACCTGGACATTTCGGTGGCAGACCTCAGCGGGAACATCCGCAACGCCCTGCACGGCGACGTGCGGCGGATCGACATGGCGACCATCCAGCTTGCCGACGCCGGCAGCGGGCTGCGGTCGCGCAATGCCTTCCTGGTGATGGGCGGTATCGGTCTGGACGCCGAAGTGATTGCCGCTACCCGCGATGACCTGAAGCGGCGGGTTGGCTGGCTGGCCTACAGCGAGGCCGGCGTGCGCCTGCTCCCCGGCCGCCGCACCCGGATGACCGTCAGCCTCGACGACGGCCCGGCGGAATCCCTCAAAGTGCACAGCGTGCTGGTGGCCAACACGGGCCGGCTGCCCGCGGGGATCGATTTCATTCCCGATGCCGTGGTGGACGACGGCCTGCTGGACGTCATCATCATGAGTCCGCGCAGCGTACTGGGCTGGGCCTGGGTGGCCGGCAAGGTGATGACCCGCTACCCCAAGGACCTGCCGGTGATCCGCCACCACCGGGCCCGGACGATCACGGTCTCCGTGGCTGAACCCACGCAGACCCAGCTGGACGGCGACCTCACCGGCCCGGCCACGTCCGTCAGGTTCGAGGTGGACCCCGGCGCCCTGCGGGTCCGGGTGCCGCAGACACCGGTGCGCCCGGCAGCCCTGGCGAAACGGCGGAGCTAGGCGACAGCAGAAGCGGCACCCCATCCGGTGAGGATGGAATGCCGCTTAGGTTGCTGCATGTTGTTACTCCTGGGTGCCTTCGGAGTCGGTGTAGCCGCCTTCGCGGTGCCGGTCCGTCCGGGCGCCGTCGGCGTCGGTGTACTCGCCTTCATCGTCCGGCAGGGAGGACGGGGAGGACTGCTCGCGGATCAGGGCTTCTTCTTCCGCAAACCGGATGTCGTTGCCCTGGTCGCCTACATCGCCGCGGTAGTTGTCATCATTGGTGGAGACACCGCTGGGCTTCGGGTCCTTGAGCTGTTCTTCTTCTTTGGGGTACTCGCTCATGCCGGCACCTTCCTTCATAGGGTGGTTGTCCAGTGCGCCAATACTGCGCGCGCCTTCCATCAGCATACTTACGGATGCCGTTTGCCGAAACCCGGCTAATCTTCGAGCATCAGGCGCACGGCGGTCTCCGATGCGGAATATCCGGTTACCGGAATCACGTGTCCGTCATAGAAGCGGTCCACCACGCGGGGATCTATGTAGGACTTCCGGGCAATGGCCGGGGTGTTGCCGAGGTGGTCCGCCACATCGCGGGCAGTGGCCGCCACGGCCTTCTGCTTGGCCCGCACCGTGCGGGCTTCCTGTGCCAGCCGGGCCAGGGACATGGCCGCAACCACCGTGGCCTGCCAGGTACGGAAATCCTTGGCGCTGAATTCCCCTCCGGTGACTTCCTTCAGGAAGGCGTTCAACTGCGCGGCGTCCACACTGTGCCAGGCACCGTCCGTGCCCACATAGGCCAGCGCCGTGTCGGCGTCCGGGCTGGTTCCCGGACGGCGGAGCATGGGTTCCAGCGCTGCCACCAGGTCCTCGTCCTTGATGGACGTGTGCCATTCCTGCCCGCTTTTGCCCGGGAAATCGAACCGGACCTCCGGCCCCTCCAGGCGGACGTGCCCGATGCGCAGCGTGGTGGTGCCGTAGGAACCGTTGGCCTCCGCGTACCTGGTGCCGCCCACCCGCAGTGCGCCGGCGTCGACAATCCGAAGGGCTGCCGCGAGGGCCCGCTCCGGACCGGTGCCCTCGGCCCGCAGGTGTTTGGTGATCAGGCGGCGTGCCGCCGGCAGTGACTGGGCGAAGGCCAGGGCGCGGTCAAACTTTTCCCGGTCCTTCATTTCCCGCCAGTGCGGGTGGTACAGGTACTGCTTGCGTCCGGCGCCGTCGGTGCCGGTGGCCTGGATATGGCCGTTGGCGTACGGGCTGATCCAGACGTCGGTCCACGCCGGCGGAATGGCCAGCGAACGGATCCGGGCCAGGACCTGGCGGTCACTGATCGCGGCACCCCGGATGTCCCGGTAGCTGAACCCCTTGCCCCAGCGCCTCCGGGAATACCCCGGGTGTTCACAGTTGCTTCGCCGAAGTCGAGCCATGGTGTGCACCTTTCACCCGCCGCGTGCCGGTACTGCCGCGGCCTTGCTGCCTAGTATCCGTTCAGCAGGGACTCGAGCCAAATGTCCGCGGCGCGGAACGCGTCGTCGCTGGTGTGCCGGGGCACCTCCGGTTCGCGGCGGTCCGCCCGCGGATAGGAGCCCAGGAAGCGCAGTCCCGGACTGATCCGGTGCAGCCCCTTCAAGGCGTCGGCCATGCGGGCATCGGCAACATGGCCGTCCGCGTCAATGCTGAAGAAGTAGTCGCCCAGGAACATGCCGGTGGGGCGGGACTCAATCCGGCTGAGGTTGACGCCGCGGGTGGAGAACTGTTCCAGGATTTCCATCAGCGCGCCCGGGTGGTCTTCCGGCAACGGGATGACCAGTGTGGTCTTGTCCGCACCGGTGGGTTCGGGCAGCAGCCCGGGCAGGCTGATCATCACGAAGCGGGTCACTGCGTCTCGCACATCGCCGATATCCTCGCGCAGCACCTGCAGGCCCAGCCGCTCCGCCACCAGCGGCGCGCAGATGGCGGCGTCGAAGGAGGGATCCGGTTCGCTCAGCTCCACCGCGGCAGCGGCCGTGGAGGACGCCGGGAGATATTCCGCATCGGGAATATTCGTCGCTGCCCACTCCCGGCACTGGGCCCAGGCGTGCGTATGGGTGGACACCGTACGGATGTCCTCCAACGCCACGCCCGGACGTCCGGCCAGCACAAAGGTGATGGGTACCAGGATCTCCCGCAGGATCCGCAGCGAGGCACCGGCGGACAGCGCATCCAAGGTGGCGGTGACGCCACCTTCCACGGAGTTCTCGATGGGCACCACAGCCGCGTTCGCCTGTCCGGAGCGGACCATCTCCAAGGCGGAATTCACACTGGCGGACGGGATCCGCACGGCATCCTGTGCGCCGGGCACCCTGAGCAGTGCCGCTTCGGTGAAGGTTCCTTCCGGCCCGAGGTAGGTGTACACCACCGTTTCGCCCAGCGGACCGGGATGATGCGGAGCGGACTGGGCGTGCGCGGTATGCGTCATTTAACGGTCGGTTCCTGCCCGTTGTCCGAAACCATCGGCTTGCCCGCTTCCAGCCAGGCGCCCATGCCGCCGTTGACGTTCACGGCCGAGTAGCCGTGGGCGTCCAGCCACTGGGTGGCGCGGGCGCTGCGGCCGCCGGTGCGGCAGATGACCGCAAAGTCCTGGTCCGGGTCAAGGTTGTCCAGGCTGTCCGGCAGCTGGTCCAGCGGAATGTGGACGGCGCCGTCCACGTGGCCGGCCTCCCACTCGTAGTCTTCCCGCACGTCAAGGATTTTTGCGCCTTCCGGGATGTTGTCCACGGATACGCTCTGCATCTCACTCATTGCTGCCCTCACTGTCCAACCGATATTGCATGGCGCCGCAGGCCCGTTCCGGGCCGGGCGGCGATCGTTTTGTCCAGCCTATAGTGGGACGCGGCCCGAAGAAATAAACGTCCAGGCCCGCACGCACCGGAGGTACGCAATGACCGCTCCCCACGAGATGACCGCCGTCGAACTGCGGGATGCCCTGGCCTCCGGCCAGCTGGGCGCCGAAGAGATTACCGCCCACTTCCTGTCCCGCGTCGATGCCCTGAACCCCGGACTGGGAGCCTTCCTGACGCCGACGCCGGAACTTGCCCTGGCCGAGGCCCGCGCTGCCGATGAACGCCGTTCCCGTGGCGAACAGTTGGGGATGCTGCACGGAATGCCCCTGGCCCACAAGGACCTCACCGACGTGGCTGGGGTGCGGACCACCATGGGAAGCGCGGCCCTGGATCCTTGGATAGCGAAGGAAGACGCTCCGCTTCCCGCCGTGTTGCGCCGTGCCGGCGCCATCAGCCTGGGGAAGACGCAGGTGCCGGAATTCGGGCTCAACAGCTACAGCGAAAACAGGGTGGGCCCGCCTGCCCGCAATCCGCGTGACCCACGCCTGAGCCCGGGCGGATCCTCCGGGGGCAGCGCCGCGGCTGTGGCTGCGGGCATGATTCCCTTTGCCCCCGGCACCGACGGCGGCGGATCGGTCCGTATCCCGGCGGCGGCCACCGGCCTGGTCGGTTTGAAGCCCAACCGCGGACGGATTCCCTCCGGCTCCGCGCAGCAGGATCTGGGCCAGTTTGTGGTGGCCGGACCGCTGGCCCGCAACGCCGCGGACGCGGCACTGCTGCTGGACGCCATGCTGGAAGAGCCGAATCACCGCGCCACCAGTGCGGCCCGGCACCAGGGGAGCTTCCTGGCGGCCGTCCGCCGGACCGAGGGCCGGTTCCGGATCGGTGTCAGCACCCGGTCCCCGTTCGAGTCCCGGCTGGATATTGTCCTTGAGGCGGAGGCAGTGGAAGCCCTCGACGCCGGGACCGCGGCACTGGTCGCTGCCGGCCACGACCTGGTGGACGCCGACCTCCGCTATGACGAGCGGTATCCGGACGCTTTCCAGACGGTCTGGACCGCATCCCTGGCCACGGCGGTGCTGGCGCCGGGCCGCGAGGAACAGCTCACTGACCTGTCGGCCACCATGCGGCGGCGGGCACAGGGCCGCACTGCCGCGGACCTGGTCACCGCCATCGACATCCTGCGGACCTTTGAAACGGAAACCATCCGGCAGTACAGCGCGTACGACATGATTCTCACCCCGACGCTGGCCATGACCCCCCGGCCCATCGGCTGGTACGAGGGTGGGGACGCGGACGAGGACTATGCACGGCAGTGCCGGTACTCCCCCTTTACCTCCATGGTCAACGTCTGCGGACTTCCCGCCATCAGCATCCCCGTGCTGGACACCGCGGACGGTCTGCCGATGGGCATCCAGCTGATCGGCAGGCCCGGTGCCGAAGCGGATCTGCTCGCCGTCGCCGCCCAGCTCGGGTACTGATCCCGCTGCGGCAGGGCTAGGGGGCAGCCAGTTCGGCAAGCAGGCGGTCGGACTCTCGCTGGCCTTCGACGTCGAAGGCTCCGCCGGTGACCAGCAGCTCATCCGCACCGGTGGCGTGCACCAGATCCGCCACGCGGCGGCGTACCGAGTCCGGGGTGCCGTGGATGGAGTCCGCCAGGAATCCGCGGACCAGGTCCTGCCTCCGGGCCGAACCCGTCACCTTCCCATCGGTAGCCGCCAGCGCCGGAAAAACACCCTTGGTCTTGGAGTCGGCCAGGGCGCCGGCTTCCGGAAGCAGCAGTTCGACGGCGGCCCGTTCCGTATCTGCAACCGCCACGTTTACGGCGGCCAGCACGTACGGCCGGGGGAATCGGTCCGACGGGCGGAACGCCGTCCGGTACCGCTGCAGGGCTGACCCCGGCCCGGAACGGAACAGGGCCGGACCGCCCAGGACCAGTCCGAGGCCCGCCTTCGCGGCGATATCCGCTCCCGACCCGGTGGCCAGGACAAACACGGGCGTTTGGCTCTTGTCCTGCGGCCTGGCGGTGATGGCGGCCGTTCCGTCGAGGTACGCCAGCAACTCGGCCAGGTGCTCTTCAAACTGTTCCGCCTCGGCTGTCCCGGCACGCAGTGCCCGGCGCACGGCAGCCGTGAACCCTAGGGACCGGCCCAGCCCCAGGTCAATGCGGCCCGGATACAGGGCAGCCAGGGTGGCGGCCTGTTCAGCCACAACGAGCGGTGCATGGTTGGGCAGCATGATTCCACCGGATCCGATCCGGATACTGTGCGTGCGGGCAGCAAGGGAGGCCATCAGAACGGCTGGCGCAGACCCGGCAATCCCGGCCACGGCATGGTGTTCGGCCACCCAGAAGCGCCGGTAGCCCAGCTTCTCGGCTGCCTCGGCCCGTTCCGCCACCGCCAGCAGCGCGTCGGCTTCGGAAGACCCTTCCCGGGAATTGGCCCGGTCAAGAATGGAAACAGGGATGTTCAGGGTGGACATACGGGTGCCAACCGCGCCCCCGCCCGCGGAATTCCGTCCCGCTTGTAGTCAAATCCGCTTGTTTGCGCCAAATCCGCGTGTAACGGGAGACTTAAAGCACGTAACCTCGCCAAAATCGAGCCGGAATCCGGTGACCTTCCCCACAGGGCTTCGAAAAACCTTCCCGGTCCGGAGCGGATTACGCAGGATTGTCCGGCGCCAACCCAAGGAAGGGGTGGGAACATTAATGGGTGAGCCATACCCCCAGTACCCCAGGCGTCCAAGAAGCGCGTAAAACCTTCTTCGGCCATCCCCGGATGTTGGCCAATCTTTTCAGTGTCGAGCTGTGGGAACGATTCTCGTTCTACGGCATGCAGGGCATCCTGCTGTACTACATGTACTACTCGGTCACTGAAGGCGGCCTCGGCATCGATGTTGCTGTTGCCACCTCTTTGGTTGGCGCGTACGGCGGTGGCGTTTACCTTTCCACCATTCTCGGCGCTTGGCTGGCCGACCGCGTGCTCGGCTCCGAGCGGGTCCTCTTCTACTCCGCAGCCATAGTCGTACTCGGCCACATTTCCCTGGCCGTACTTCCGGGTGCCGCGGGACTGGCTGCCGGCCTGATCCTCATTGCACTGGGCTCGGGCGGCGTCAAGGCCAACGCCACGTCGCTGGTTGGAACCCTGTACTCCGAGAAGGATGAACGGCGCGACGCCGGTTTCTCCCTCTTCTACATGGGCATCAACCTGGGCGCCCTGGTGGGCCCCCTCCTCACCGGCCTGCTCCAGGTCCGCCTCGGCTTCCACTACGGCTTCGGCCTTGCCGCAATCGGCATGGCCATCGGCCTGGTCCAGTACGGCCTCACGCGCAAATACCTGCCGGAAGCCGCGCATGAAGTAGCCAACCCGCTGCCCAAGCAGCAGTACCTCAAGGTCGGCGTGTACACCGTTGCCGCCCTGGTGGTGATTGTCCTGGCCGTGGTGTTCGGACTCCTGACCGCCACGAACCTCGCCGTGGTGATGGCCGCAGTGGCCATCCTGGCCGCGGTTGCCTACTTCGTCATCATCCTGGGCAGCAAGAAGGTCAACCAGGTGGAACGGCGCCGGGTGTTCTCCTTTATGCCGCTGTTCATTGCCAGCGCCGCCTTCTGGGCCCTGTTCCAGCAGCAGTTCACCGTGGTGGCGCTGTACGCCGACACGTCCCTGGACCGCACCATCTTCGGCTGGACCATGCCGCCGAGCTGGGTGCAGTCGATCAACCCGATCTTCATCATCATCTTCGCGGCCGTCTTCGCTGCGGTCTGGACCAAGCTGGGCGACCGGCAGCCGTCCTCGCCGCTGAAGTTCGCACTGGGCCTTGCCGTCATGGGCCTGGCGTTCCTCGCCTTCATTCCGTTCTCCGGCGGCGGCGCCAACAGCACCCCGCTGCTGGCCCTGGTCGGCATCCTGCTGCTGTTCACCTTCGCGGAACTCTTCATCTCCCCGATCGGCCTGTCCGTGGCCACCAAACTGGCCCCGGAGGTCTTCCGGACCCAGATGGTTGCCCTGTTCTTCCTCTCGGTTTCCCTGGGCACCACCCTTGCGGGCTGGCTGGCTCAATTCTACAACCCCGACACCGAGGTCAGTTACTTCCTGTTCAGCGGCGGAACCGCCATTGTCCTGGGCATCGCCCTGGCAGCGGCGACCCCGGCCATCAAGAAGCTGATGAGCGGCGTTCGCTAGCAAGCACGGCACGATACCCTCCACAGGGCGGCAGCACCGGAAAACCCGGAGCTGCCGCCCTTTTTGCTTTTCGTCATGTGCTTGGTGGGGACGGCACGGCGTGGTTAGGATGGCACCAGCTTCAGGAGACACGGCCGCCAAGCTCCGACTTGGCCGTGCACCAACCCCATGCTTCACGGGTGGTTCGGATGACGAAGCGGCCTGCACCGCCCTTCAGGGCATCCGGTGCAGGCAAGAGCACACGATCCCCGAGGATTCCCATGCGCAAAAGCACCGACCGTATCCTGACCACCCACGCCGGTTCACTCCCCCGCACACCCGAACTGCTCGCCGCCAATGCGGCCAGGGACGCCAACCCCGCGGACACCGCCGGCTATGAACAGCTGCTGCGGGATGCCGTAGCCGACCTGGTGCGGCGCCAGCAGGAGGCCGGCATCGATATCCCGAACGACGGCGAGTACGGGCACGCGATGTCCGCCGAGGTGGATTACGGGGCCTGGTGGTCCTACTCCTTCGCCCGGCTGAGCGGCCTGAGTGTGGCTGAAACGGGCATCTGGGACATGGAGCCGGTCCGTTCGGAACCGGGCAAGGTTGTTCTGACCAGCTTCGGTGACCGCCGCGACCGGGTCCGTTTCCGCGAGGCCTACACAGACCCGTCGTCGGGCATCACCACGGGCGCGCAGAAGGTTTTCCCGAAAGTCACCGGCAAAGTGGAATACACCGGGTACGACGCCGTGGCGGGAGATATTGCCAACCTCAAGGCAGGCCTGGTCGGGGCGGGCCTGTCGGAGGGCTTCCTGGCCTCCCTTTCGCCGGGCTCCTGCTCCCGGATCGCCAACGAGTACTACTCCACGGAGGAAGAGTTCATCTACGCGTGCGCCGATGCCATGCGCGAGGAGTACAAGGCGATCGTCGACGCCGGACTGATTGTGCAGATCGATGACCCCTCGATTGCCGAGAACTGGGACCAGATCAACCCGGAACCGTCGGTTCAGGATTACCTGCGGTTCACCCGGATCCGGGTGGAGGCCCTGAATTACGCCCTGCGCGGGCTGCCGGAGGAACAGATCCGCTTTCACCTGTGCTGGGGTTCCTGGCACGGCCCGCACACCACCGACATCGAGTTCCGCCACCTCGTGGACACCCTGCTGAGCATCAACGCCGGCGGCTACAGCTTCGAAGCCGGCAATGTCCGGCACGAGCACGAATGGCGGGTGTGGGAAGACACCAAGCTGCCGGACGGGAAAGTGATTATCCCCGGCGTCGTTTCCCATGCCACCAACGTGGTGGAGCATCCGGATCTGGTGGCGGACCGGATTGAGCGTTTCGCCCGGCTGGTGGGACGGGAGAACGTTATTGCCTCAACCGACTGCGGGCTGGGCGGCCGGGTGCATCCCCAGATTGCGGCTGCCAAGCTTGAGGCGCTCGGTGAGGGCGCCCGGCGGGCCAGCAACCGGCTTTGGTAGGTCCGGACCTAACCGTGCGGACCGCTGTTGGACTACAGTGGAAACCGTAAGGTTACTGATGGTTTGGAGCAAGGGAGGACGCAGTGGCAAAGACAGACAAGCCGGCGGAATCGTCGAATCCGATTGAGAACGCCGTGGAGAACCTCATGCAGACCTCGGAGGAGGTTCCGGACGGCAGCGGCAGCCAGGACCACTCCGATCCGCGCACCGAGGTGCACTCCAACCTTGCGCAGGGCCTGAATTCCGACAACGAGAACTTCAAGGCCAATCACAAGGACCAGTAGCACCTGCTGCGGGGAGGGAAACCTTCCCGCAGCTGCTTTTAAGGCGGCCGTTCGCTGCTATCCGTCCAGCCCGGCGCTGGTCAGTGCCAGCATCCCGGCGGCCGCGGCCAGCAGCCCCAGCGAAGACATGAAGTTGAAGATGGTTCCCGCTGCCTGCGGCCGGCCGTGGCCGAAATGGACGGCGGCGGCGCACCATGCCGCCGCGAACATCAGCACGGGCAGGATCCCGCCGGTAAACCCGGCCGCGTTTTCGGCCCACTCCGGCAGGTGAAACGCCGTCCGCTGACTCCAGGCGAACCAGAACACCGGGGACGCACAGAGGCAGGCAAGGTTCAGCACCACCATGCCCGTGCGGGTGCCCCGGCGCATCCCGGGGCGCCGGACCGTTACCGGAGCTGCTCCTGCCGCCATGGTGCCCCCTTCCTGCCGCCCCCGCTGCTGTCGGATAGAGCATACGGCCCCGGCGCCGGGATTTACGCGTAGGGGTCCGTCTGCCGTCCCCGCCGTTTCTTTGGCATGCTTAGGGGTATGTCTAATCGTGCAGGAAAACCAGCCGAACCTTCCGACCTTGTAGATCTCACAGCGCTGTTGGACGCCTATTACGACGTCGCGCCGGACCCTTCCAACGTTGCGCAGCGCGTTGCTTTCGGTACCTCCGGACACCGGGGATCTTCCCTGAACGGTGCCTTCAATGAACAGCACATTGCGGCCATCACCCAGGCGATCGTCGAGTACCGCACCTCGGCGGGCATTACCGGGCCGCTGTTCATGGGCAAGGACACCCACGGCCTGTCCGAGCCGGCGCAGAACACCGCCCTGGAGGTCCTGGCCGCCAACGGCGTGAACGTGCTGATCGACGCACGGAACGGTTTCACCCCCACGCCCGCCGTCAGCCACGCGATCCTGAAGTACAACGCCTCGCGGACGGACCAGGCAGACGGCATTGTGGTGACGCCGTCGCACAATCCGCCTTCCGACGGCGGGTTCAAGTACAACCCGCCCACGGGCGGTCCCGCCGGTTCGGACATCACCAACTGGATCGCGGACCGCGCCAACCAGCTGCTTGTTGCCGGCCTGGAGGGCGTGAAGCGGATTCCCCTGGGCGAAGCGCGGCTGGCCGACTCGGTGGGCACCTATGACTTCATGCAGAACTACGTCGAGGACCTCCCCTCGGTCCTGAACCTGGATGCCATCCGCAACGCCGGCCTGCACATCGGGGCGGATCCCCTGGGCGGCGCCTCCGTGGACTACTGGGGTGCCATTGCCGAACGGCACCGGCTGAATCTGACCGTGGTGAATCCCAATGTCGACCCGCAGTGGGCCTTTATGACCCTGGACTGGGACGAGAAGATCCGTATGGACTGCTCCTCGCCGTACGCCATGGCCTCCCTGATTGCCCGGGCGGACCGGTACGACATTGCCACCGGCAACGACGCCGACGCAGACCGCCACGGCATCGTTACCCCCGACGGCGGGCTGATGAATCCGAACCACTACCTCGCCACCGCCATCGACTACCTGTACCGCAACCGCTCCGGCTGGAGCGCGGACGCCATGGTGGGCAAGACGCTGGTCTCCTCCTCCATGATCGACCGGGTGACCGCCGACCTCGGCCGGGTCCTGATGGAGGTGCCCGTCGGCTTCAAGTGGTTTGTGCCCGGCCTGCTCTCCGGTGAAACGGCCTTCGGCGGCGAGGAATCCGCCGGTGCCTCCTTCCTGCGGATGGACGCGACGCCGTGGAGCACCGACAAGGACGGCCTCCTGCTCGCGCTGCTGGCCTCCGAAATGACGGCCGTCACCGGCAAGACCCCCTCGCAGCGGTACCGCGAGCTCACCAACCGGTTTGGCGATCCGGAGTACGCCCGCGTGGATGCTCCCGCCACCAGGGAACAGAAGGCAGCGCTGGCCAAGCTCTCGCCGTCGGACGTCACCGCCACCACCCTGGCCGGCGAGGAGATCACCGCCCGCCTCACGGAGGCACCCGGCAACGGAGCGCCCGTCGGCGGACTGAAGGTAACCACCGAGAACGCATGGTTTGCCGCCCGGCCCTCCGGCACCGAGGACGTCTACAAGATCTACGCCGAGTCCTTTAAGGGCGAGGAGCATCTGCACCAGGTCCAGGCCGAGGCCAAGGCCATTGTGGACGGCGTGATTTCCTAGGAAGCAACCGCACAAAAGAGGTGCACGGCCCGGCGGGCGGTGCACCTCTTTTGGGTTTCGGGCCTGCCCTAGAGCAGCCGCCGGAGGATCTGCTTCTTCACCCCGTTGTAGGGCGGGTACGCGAACCGGAGCGTGTCCAGCAGGGTTCCCTTGGTGAAGACCGGACGCAGCTGGCTGAACGTGTCGAAGGTGTACTTGCCGTGGTACGCCCCGGTTCCGCTGGCGCCGGCGCCGCCGAAGGGCAGTCCCGGCACGGCCAGCTGCACGGTGCTGGCATTGTGGTTGATGCTGCCGGCACGCACCCCTGCTTCAAACGCCTGCCGGGCAGGCGCCGAATTGGTGTAGAGGTAGGCCGAAAGCGGCACCGGGCGGGCATTGATGAACTCCATCGCCTCATCCAGGTCCTTCACTGTCAGCACGGGCAGGATGGGCCCGAAAATCTCCTCCTGCATCACCGGCGAGCCCGGATCCACATCCGTGAGGATGGTGGGCTCGAGGTACAGCGAGGCCCGGTCGCTGCGCCCGCCGGCCAGCACGGTGCCGCTCTCCAGCAGCCCCACCAGGCGCTCCCAGTGCTGTTCGTTGACAATCCGCCCGAAGTCCTTGCTCTTGGACGGATCCTTGCCGAACAGCTCCGCCACCGCTTTGACGAGGTGCTTCTGCAGCGCCGGAGCGGCTTCCTCTGTGACGAGCACATAATCCGGCGCCACGCAGGTCTGCCCGGCGTTGAGCAGCTTGCCGAACACCAGCCGGCGGGCCACGCCGGCCCAGTTGCCGTCCAGCACCACGGCCGGGGACTTGCCGCCCAGTTCCAGGGTGACCGGTGTCAGGTGCTCGGCGGCGGCCTGCAGGACAATCCGCCCAACCCGCTCGCCGCCGGTGAAGAAGATCGAGTCGAAACGTTCCTTCAGCAGCGCGGTGCTGGTTTCCTGTCCGCCCTGGACCACGGCCACGGCGTCGGCATCCAGGTAGCGGGGCACCAGTTCCGCCAGCGCGGCCGATGTCGCCGGGGCCAGTTCGCTGGGCTTGAGCACCGCAGCGTTGCCCGCGGCCAGGGCACCGACCAGCGGGGCCAGCACCAGCTGCACGGGATAGTTCCAGGGACCGATGATCAGCACCACGCCCAGCGGCTGCGGCTGGGTCTTGGCCGACGCCGGCATCAGGCCAAGCGGTACCGGAACCCGCCGGCTGCGCGTCCACTTGTCCAGGTGCTTGAGTGCGTGCTCAGCCTCGGCCCGTACCAGCGACAGTTCGGTCACATAGCTTTCGAGCGGGTTCTTGCCCAGGTCCGCGGCCAGGGCGTCGGAGAGCTGCTGCTCGCTTTCACGGAACAGCCGGATGAGTCCTTCCAGCTGGGCGCGCCGCCACGCCAGCGGGCGGGTGCGGCCGGAGGCATATGCCTTCCGGACCCGCTCCAGCACCACCGGTACCGTTGCTCCGGTTCCGGCAGGCGTGCCGGAGTCGGAAGAGAAGGCGGAAACCATTTCACTCATGCCTTGCCGGCTTCCTTCGGCTCGACGGCCGGTTTGCGGCCGGTGAAGTGGTCCATGGACTGGTAGACCTTGAACACCCGTCCGGCCACCACATCCCAGGCGGGCTGCGGCAGCACGTTGCGCAGTGCGCTGCCCAGCGCCACGGTCCACGGCAGCTGGATCCGTGCCTTGCCGGCCAGCAGGGCCTCCCAGGCCCGGTCCACCACGTACTGCGGTTCCATCAGCGGGGTCATCAACGGTCCGCGTGCCCCCTCGAACATGCCGGTCTTGATGTAGCTGGGGATCAGGGTGGTGACGGCAACATGGCCGTTGCCGGATTCATTCAGTTCCAGCCGCATGGAATCGCTCCAGCCGATCACCGCCCACTTCGAGGCCGTGTAGACGCTCATCTTGGGCACCGAGAGCGTGCCGGAGGCCGATGCCACGTTCAGGATGCGGGCCGGAGTGCGGCGTTCGATCATGCCGGGCAGGAAGGCGCGGGTCACCTGCATGGGGGCCAGCGTATTCACCTGCATCACGGCGTCGATATCTGCTTCGGGAGCGTGCTCCCAGAAGTACTTTCCGCGCACGATCCCGGCGTTGTTGATCAGGATGTCCGGCACGCCGGCGTCGCGGATGACCTTTTCCGCCGTGGACTGGATGTCCGGCAGGGAACTGACGTCCACCGCGTAAGGGTAGATCGCGGAAGAGCCCTGCTCCCGCAGCTCGGCTGCAGTACCCTCCAGGGCCTCGGCATTGAGGTCCCACAGCACCACGGCGGCCGCCCCTTCGCGGACGGCACGTTCGGCGTAGAGCCGGCCCATGCCCATTGCTGCGCCTGTGATGAGAACTACGCGTCCTGAAACTGAAATGCTCATGCTGCTCCATCGTCTAGATCGGTATGAAATCAAGGGTCCGCCGGCCGGGCCGGGCGCGCACTTCTATGCAACGTAACATCTGCGCAACGAGGGCCGGTTAGAATTTTGATTAAAACCCCCTGTCTTCGGAAGGCACCACCATGAGCAGACTCGGTACGGCCTGGACACTGCACGGAGACGGCAAAACCATCAAACCCGGGGCCTATGTTGCTCCGGAGGAACGTCTGAGCTGGCCGCGCACCATCGGAATCGGTTCCCAGCATGTGGTGGCAATGTTCGGCGCCACGTTCCTGGTCCCGTTGCTGACCGGCTTCCCGCCGGCCACCACCCTGCTGTTCTCCGGCATCGGCACCATCCTGTTCCTGATCATCACCGCCGGTAAGGTCCCCAGCTACCTCGGCTCCTCCTTCGCCTTTATTGCCCCCATCACCGCCGCCACCAGCCAGCACGGGCCGGGCGGCGCACTGGGCGGCATCATCATGGCCGGCGCTGCCCTGTTCCTGATCGGCCTGGCTGCGCAGGTGGCCGGCACCCGGTGGATCCAGGTCCTGATGCCGCCGGTGGTCACCGGTACCATCGTGGCCCTGATCGGGTTGAACCTGGCCGGCTCGGCCCGGACCAACTTTGAAAAGGGACCCGTGACGGCCGTGGTCACCGTGGCGGTGATCCTGCTGGCCACCGTGCTCTTCCGCGGGTTCTTTGGGCGGCTGTCCATCCTCATCGGCGTCCTGGCCGGCTACGGTGTGGCCATGCTGCGCGGCGAAGTGGATTTCGACGCCATCAATTCCGCCGCCTGGTTCGGGCTGCCCGACTTCCATGCGCCGAGCTTCCACTTCTCCGTGATCGGGCTGTTCGTCCCGGTGGTGCTGGTGCTGGTGGCGGAGAACATCGGGCACGTGAAGTCGGTTGCGGCCATGACCGGCCGGGACCTGGACCCGTACGCGGGCCGCGCACTGATGGCCGACGGCCTGGCCACCATGCTCGCCGGCTCCGGCGGCGGTTCAGCCACCACCACCTACGCCGAGAACATCGGCGTGATGGCCGCTTCCCGCGTCTACTCCACCGCCGCCTACTGGGTGGCGGGCATCGTTGCCGTCCTGCTCAGCCTGTTCCCGAAATTCGGTGCGCTCATTGCCACCGTCCCGGCCGGCGTCCTGGGCGGAGCCGGCGTGGTGCTGTACGGCATGATCGGCATCCTGGGCGTGCGGATCTGGGTGGATAACCGCGTGAACTTCTCCAACCCGATCAACCTCTCCGCCGCAGGGCTGGGCCTGATCGTTGCCATCGCGGACTTCACCTGGGTGATCGGCGACCTGACCTTCGGCGGCATCGCCCTGGGCACCGGCGCCGCCCTGGTGGCCTACCACGGAATGCAGTCCATTGCCCGCTGGCGCGGGACCGATCCGGACGAGCCGCGCGAAGACGCCGGGGCCACGCCCAGCCGCCTCGGCTAGTGCCGGGCGTCAGGCCCCTTCAAGGACCTGGCGGGTGGCCCAGGCGACGTACTTTTCCGCCTGGGCCATGGCATCCTGGGGCCGCTGCACCACGTCCAGCAGGCTGACCGCCGCAACAATCCCGTACTCCTGGAGCTGGCCCGGGCTCAGCGTGATTTGCCCGGCCACCGCCACCACGGGAATGCCCGCGTCCCGGGCCAGGATGGCGACTTCCAGCGGTGCCTTCCCGTACCGTGACTGTTCATCCAGGGAGCCCTCGCCGGTGAGCACCAGATCGCAGCGGGTCAGCGCCTCGGCCAATCCGGTGAACGCGGAGAGCAGTTCAAATCCCGGTTCCAGGGACGCTTTGGTGAAGGCCAGGAACCCGGACGGGAACCCGCCGGCCGCCCCCGCCCCGGGAACGTCGACGTCGATGCCGGTAGCCTCCTTCAGCAGCCGCGCCCAGTTCCCCAGGGCTTCTTCCAGCAGGTCCTGGGCGGCAGCATCCGCCCCTTTCTGGCCGCTGAACACCGCCGCCGCGCCTTCATAACCCAGCAGGGGATTGCGGACGTCGGCAGCAATCCGCAGCTGAACGGACGCCAGCCGCGGATCCAGCCCGGACGCATCCACGGACGCCGCCCGGAGCAGTCCTGCACCGCCGGGCGGAACCGGGTTCCCGGCGTCGTCCAGGATCTTCAGGCCCAATGCCGTCAGCGCTCCGGCACCGCCGTCCGTCATGGCTGATCCGCCGATGCCCAGGATGATGGAGTCCACGCCGGCCGCCAGCGCTTCGGCAATCAGCTGCCCGCTGCCGTAGCTGGTGGCCGCCAGCGCGGTCTCCGGAGAAGGGTCCAGCAGGGTCAGCCCGGAGGCCCGTGCCGTCTCAATCAGGGCAGTCCCGCCGGAGAGGGCCCACACCGCACTGATTTCCCGCCCCAACGGACCGGAGACCCGGGCCGGGCGCAGATCGGCGCCGGCCGCAATGGCGGCGTCGAGGGTGCCTTCCCCGCCGTCGGCCACGGGCACCACCGTGACGGAGGCCTCGGGGTAGACCGCAAGAACCCCCTCGGCCATGGCCGCCGCGGCTTCCGCCGATGTGAGGGAACCTTTGAACTTATCGGGGGCAATAACTACGCGCATTCCTTTATCCTGCCAGCCGGGGCCGGCAGGGCGGGTACCTGCTTCCCTAGCGCCACTGCCCGCGGTCTTTGAGTACCTTCACCAACAGGTCCGAACGGTCCGACACGAGGCCGTCCACCCCCATGTCCAGCAGCCGGTTCATGGTTGCCTCGTCATTGACTGTCCAGACGTGGACCTGGACACCGCCCTTGTGGCAACGGTGCAGGAACGACGGCGTGACCACCTGGACCGGTCCGAAACTCACCGGCACCTGGATGCACTGGAACCGACCCAGGCGGGATATCAGCCGCACTCCGCCCAGCGGCGCCAGGACCCGCAGCAGGGCCGTCAGCACGGTTCCGGCGGAACTGGCCGTGGGCCTGCCCAGGCGGCGCAGGGTGCGAAGCCGGCGCAGATCGGAGAAGGAGGCCACCAGCACACGGTCATGGGCCAGGTGTTTTTCAATCAGGGCGGCGAGCAGCTTCGATCCGGGAGCGTCCTTGACGTCCACGTTCAGCCGCATGTCGGGCCATTCCTTCAGCAGTTCCTCAAAGGTGGGGATCCGCTCCGAACCGGCCACCAGGACCTCATTCAGTTCCCGGCTGGAGAGTTGGCTGATTTTCCCCACGGTCCCGCCGGAAATCCGGTCCACCGTTTCGTCATGGAAAGCCATCAGGACGCCGTCGCGGCTGGTGCGGACGTCCGTTTCCAGATAGCTGATGCCCAGATCGGCTGCGGCGCGGAACGCGGCAAGCGTGTTTTCGTATCCGTCGGGGGAAAAGCCGCGGTGCGCCAGTGCGATCGGCTCGCCCCCTGCGCCGGACTGCGGATTGTCACGGGGCGCACGGAAATACGGATAGGTTGCGTTCACGCTGGTACTTTATCCAACCCGTGGCCTGCACTGCTCCCGCAAAGCGCCGCGGGCCGGGCCGGCGGTCCTAGAATGGCAGAACCCTGACCCGGCGGCTGCCGGTCTGATGGAGGTCCCGTGGCTGACGCTCTTCCCGCATCGCACCGCTTCGGACGGTTTGTCTACTGGCCGTTGCAGCGGTTGCGGGGCAGCGTCCGGCGATCGCCGGTTACGCTGCTTTTCGTCGTGTCTTTCTGGCTGGTCGGCGCCCTCACCTCGTCCTTGGTGACCGGTCCGGAGGGTCAACTGCAGGATTGGGCGACGGTTTCCGTCCATACCCTCGGGGTAAACCCTGCCGCCCTTGTCCTGTGCGGCCTCTGGGCCAGCGGGCCGGGCGGATATGTGGGCGGCACACTACTGGCCCTCCTGGCCGGGTTGTCCTGCGAGCGGTTGCTGGGCACGGGATGGTTCCTGTTGGCCGGTTTTGCCGGGCAAGTGGCAGGGGGGCTGCTGGCCATCGGCTTCGCGTCCCTGACCAGTGCCTCGATCGGCGACTGGTCCCGTGCCCTGGTGTCCGGGTCCTATGTTGGCCCCCTGGCCTTCATCGCCGCGGTCGTAGCCGCCGCCAGCGCCCGTGTCAGTACCCTGTGGCGCCGGCGCCTGCGGATCACCATGTTCACCCTGCTGGTATTGCTGGCCCTTTATGCCGGGAGCTTCACTGACCTGATGGTCTTGGGGGCGGCCATAACGGGTGCTTTCATGGGACCGTTCCTGGCCGGACGGCGGCCCACGCTCCCAGCACGGCTGGTTACCAGCCGGCGCGAAGCCGCTGTCCTCGTGGCGCTCGTGGTCCTTGCCTCCGCCGTCGGACCCGTTATTGCCGCGCTCAGCACCTCCGCAGTGGGTCCGCTCGCAGTGATGCGGTACCTGTTTACCAGTGTCCAGGTAAACACTTCGGATGAGTTGGCGCAGCTCTGCGACGGATCGGCAGCGGCTCGGGAGTGCACCGTGGCCCGGATCCAGCTACGCGCCGGGCCGGCCGGGTTCTTCCTGGCCGTCCTGCCGCAGGTCCTGTTGGCCACCTTCTCCGAGGGGCTGCGGCGCGGCCGCCGGTTCGCCTGGCTGGCAGCGCTGCTGTTGCAGGGCACCATGACGGTGCTTGCCACCGTCCGCATCGGCCGGGCCCTGGCCGAAGGTGAGCTTGCCCTGCTGCCCCCGGGACCGGGCATTATCGTTGCGTTGGTGCTGCCCATGCTGGTTCCCCTGGCAGTCTTTGTACTGCTGCTTTTCACCCGCAGGTTGTTCCCGGCGCGCACCCCGGACGGGACCTACCGGCGGGTGGCCGTGACTGTTGGTTCCGCCGCAGCGGTGCTGGCGTCGCTGTACCTCGGCGCCGGGCTGCTGAACCGCAACGGTTTCAGCCCGCCTGCCACCCTGGGGCTGCTCGTTGCGGACCTGCCCGGAAGGTTTCTCCCCATTTCCGAGGTGGCCTACAGCACACCTGCCCTCAACCCGGAGAATTTTCCCGCCGTCTTGGTCTACGAAGGTGTGGGCGTGCTGTTCTGGGTTCCAACCTGCCTTCTCCTGCTGCGCTCCTTCCTAGTGCCGCCGCGGAGCCTGACAGCCCGGGATGAAGAGCGGGCCCGTACGCTGTTGAAAGCCCATGGGGGAAGCACCATGGCCTGGATGACCCTCTGGCAGGGCAACACGTATTGGTTTTCCCCCACCGGCAATTCCTACGTCGCCTACCGGGTGGACAGCGGCGTGGCTGTCACAGTGGGCGACCCGGTGGGGCCGCCCGGTGAACTGCAGCAGACAGTGCAGGGTTTTGTCGAGTCCTGTACCAGCAACGGCATCACGCCCTGCTTCTACTCGGTGGGCGGAAAGGTGCGTGGATTGACCGCTGCCCTGGGTTTCTTTTCCCTGCAGGTGGCTGAGGAAACGGTGCTTCCGCTGGGCTCGCTCGCCTTCAAGGGCAAGAAATTCCAGGACATCCGCACGGCACTGAACGCTGCCCGCAAACAGGGCATCCGGGCGCAGTGGATCCGCTACCCCACCGCTCCCCCGGCCGTACGGGACCAATTGCGGGTCATTTCCGAAGAGTGGGTGGCGGACAAGAAAATGCCGGAGATGGGCTTCACCCTGGGTGGCCTGGAGGAGCTGGACGATCCCGAGGTGCGCTGCCTGCTGGCTGTTGATGACGACGGAACGGTTCATGCCGTGACGTCCTGGCTGCCCGTGTACCGGGACGGAAGGGTGACCGGTTGGACCTTGGATTTCATGCGCCGCCGCGGGTCAGGGTTCCGTCTCGGGATGGATTTCCTGATCGCGTCAGCGGCCCTGTCCCTGCAGGACGAAGGGAGCAGGTTCCTAAGCCTTTCCGGCGCACCTCTGGCCCGGACAATCAACCGGGAGACCGACGGCGGGGGTTCCCCCGTGATGGACCGGTTGCTGGATCTGCTGGGCGCCACTCTTGAGCCGGTGTACGGCTTCCGTTCGCTCCTGGCCTTCAAGTCCAAGTTCGCCCCGGAATACGTGCCCCTGTTTATGGCGTACCCGGATCCTGCGGCACTGCCGGCCATCGCCAACGCCCTGACCCGGGCATACCTTCCGGACTTGTCACTGGGACAGGGGCTTGTTCTGGCCCGCCGGATCGTGGAGCGGCCGGGATGATGTCCGTTTCGCTGGTGGACGGCGTACTTCCTGCCATCCTGCTGGTCCTGGGCGCCGTGTCCCTGGTTTGGCTGGGCGTCAACGGACGGAGCCTGGGCTGGAAGCGTTTTCTGGTCATAGTGCTGGTGGCCTGCGCCCTCACCGCACTGGTTTACCTGCTGGCGGAGTACATCTTTGATTGGTGGAACGCGTCCCTCCCCCGGCTGCTCTACCTCTTTACTGCCCTGACCATCCTGGGCCTGCAGCTGGCGCTGCTGCGCGTGCTGGCCCCCGGAATCCGGATCCGCCGGCGCGCAGCCGGCGCGGCAGCTGGAGTGCTGGTGCTGGCAGCCCTGGCCTGCACCGTGAACATTGCCTACCACCAGTACCCCACGGTGGATGCCCTGGTCAGCCCGCCCACAGCAGAGGAGGGGCCCCTGCCCATACCCACCGCGGTCCGCCCTGACCTCCCGGCGGCCTCCGAGCAGAACTGGTCGCCGCCGCCGGATATGCCGTCAAGCGGCAAGGTCTTTCAGCAGCACATTCCGGGAGGGGAATCCGGCTATGCCTCCAACCCGGCCCTGATCTACCTTCCCCCGGCCTACCTGGCCGATCCCGGTGCCGTGAACCTGCCGGTCCTGGTCCTGATCCACGGGCAGCCCGGTTCCCCCGAGGACTGGCTGGTCAGCGGCGGGCTGGCCGACATCCTCAACACGTTCGCGGCCCGCCACAACGGCCTGGCCCCCATCGTGGTGCTTCCGGACGCCAGCAACGCCGGAAACAGCAACTGGCCGCTGTGCATGGATACGGCGGTGAGCAATTCCGCCACTTACCTTGCCCGGGACCTGCCGGACTGGATCCGGGACAATCTGGGGGTGGGAACCGCGGACGCCCGGCAGTGGGCCATCGGCGGCTATTCCTACGGCGGCACCTGCGCCGTCCAGCTGGCCACCAACTACCCGGACGTGTATCCCACCTTCCTGGACATCGCCGGCGAGAACGAGCCGACCATCACTGGCGGGCACCAGAAGCTGCTGGACATCTACTTCGACGGGAACGAGGCCTCGTTCCAAAAGCAGAACGCCCTGGACCGGTTCAAGGCCATGCAGTTCCCCGGCACCGCCGGAATTGTGGTGGTCGGCCAGGACGACGATGTGTACGCCCCTGAAGGCAGGACGGTGTACGACGCCGCCAAAGCCGCCGGAGTGGACGTCCAGCTCCAGACCCTGCCGGGCGGACATTCCTGGCAGGTTTGGCGGGCCGGACTTGCCAACAACATGGACTGGCTCTGCACCCGGCTTGGGATACTGGGATCATGACCCCGGACCCCGCGCAACGCTCCGCCCCCACCGGCAGCCAACCGGGCAGCCGCCTCGTCAGCCTGCTGCATTGGATCAGCCGGACCACCTCCGCGCATGTCACGTTGCTGCTGCTACTGGCAGTGGGCCTGATTCCGGCCGTGGTGCTGACCGCGGTCTCCGCGGAGGTGTACGAATCCGTGGCAGAGGCGGACGGAATTGCCGGGCTGGACCGTCCGGTCCTGGAGTTTGCCCTGCAGTTACGCTCCCCCGGTGCAGACGCTGCCGTCACCGCGTTCACCAATCTGGCCGGCAGCATCGGGATGCCGGTCATCGCAGGGGTGGCAGTGGTGATTATGTGCCTGCGCTGGCGGTCCAGGACGCCGCTGGTCCTGACCGCGGCCGCCGCAGCAGGGTCCTTGCTGATGACAATCTCCGGGAAAGCGCTGATCGGGCGCACCCGCCCGGACCTGGCGGACGCGGTGCCGCCGTACGAGTCGTCCGCATCCTTCCCCAGCGGCCATACCCTGAATTCCATCGTGATTGCCGGGGTCCTTGCGTATCTGGTGATCCTGCACGTCCATACGCGCCGGGCCACGGCCGCCGCAGTGCTGGTCGCGGCCGCGTTCAGTCTGGCCGTCGGCCTGAGCCGGGTCTACCTGGGCCACCACTGGCTGACGGACGTGCTGGTGGCCTGGACGCTCGGGGCGGCCTGGCTGGCGGTCGTGATTACCGGGCACCAGCTTCTGAGGCGGCTGACCGGTCGAGCAGCTGTTCCAGGATCACCGCCACGCCGTCGTCGTTGAGACCGGGAGCGGTGCGGTCCGCCGCCGCCTGCGCGGCCGGGTGTCCTGAGGCCATGGCGTAGCCGCAGCCGGCCCATTCCAACATCTGGATGTCATTGGGCATGTCACCGAACGCCACCACCTCGTGAGCGGAAATGCCCTTCTGTGCGGCGTAGTCGGCGAGGGTGACCGCCTTGTTCAGCCCCGGCAGCGACATTTCCAGCAGCGGCATGCTGGGTGCCGAATGGGTGGCAGCCACCAGATCCGAGACCGCCGGTGCAACCTGGTGCAGGAAGGCATCGGGGGTGATGCCCGTGGCCCGCGCCAGGAACTTGGCCACGCCGGGATGCCCGGCCAGGGACTCGCGCAGGGATCGGGGCATTATGCCGCCGAGAATCTCGGCCGACCCGGTGTCCGCGAAACCGGGCTCGAGGTGGATGCCGTCCACGGTTTCGGCGGCAAACGTCACGGCCGGGAAGAGTCCGCGGATCACATCGGCTGCCGCAAACATCTGCTCCAGGGGCAGCAGGTTGCTGGCCAGGACTTCGTCTGAGGCAAGGTCATACGTAATTGCACCGTTGGAGCAGATGACAGTCCCCTCGTGGCCGATCCGCTTCCGCAGCGGGTCCAGCCAGCGAGGCGGGCGCCCGGTGACGAAAACAACGTCGATTCCTGCCGCCCGGCAGGCGTGGAAGGCACGCACCGTACGGTCGCTGATGCTGTTGCCGGCACCCACAATGGTGCCGTCCATGTCACTTGCTACCAGCCGCACCGGGCCACGCTGCTCCTGCATGCCTCCAGCTTACTTGGGGCCGGCGGCGGCCGGTCCGGAGCAGGTCCGGCCGCCGGCCGCCTAGTCTTCGGGGATCTCCGCCGTGCCCACCATCACGGCCCGGGCCAGTGTGTGGGTGAAGAGCGAGAAGCCGAGGGCGGCAGGGCTGGCATCGGGTGCAACGTCCAGTTCCGCCAGGTCCACGGCATGGACCACCACGTAGTAGCGGTGCTGGCCGTGTCCGGCGGGCGGTGCCGCACCCAGGAAGCCGGCAAAACCGCCGTCGTTGACCAGTTGCACCGTCCCCTTCGGCATCATGCCGGTGTTGGCCGCGTCTGCGGCCAGCCCGGTGACGGAAGCGGGGATGTTGAAAGCCGCCCAGTGCCAGAACCCGCTGGCCGTGGGCGCATCGGGGTCATACATGGTCACGGCAAAGCTGCGGGTTTCTTCCGGGAACCCGGACCAGGCCAGCTGCGGCGAGGCATCCTTGCCGCCGGGCACCCCCATTTTGCCGCTGTACTGGGCCGGCGCGAACGTCCCTCCGTTGGTGAACTCTTCACTGCTGACCGTGAATTCCGGCACCTGCGGAAGTGCGTCATAAGGGTTTCGGGTTTCCACTGCTTCTCCTCTCAGGGGGCGGGTTTCTAAACATCCCGGCCTGCGGCGGCGCCGCAGCCGGAAGCTTCAGGAGAGTTCGCTCCGGTACGGCGGGTTCGCCCCGGCGCGGGAGACGGTAACTGCGGCGGCACGGGCGGCGAAGGACAGCAGTTTCTCAACGTCGGCAACGCCGATCCGGGCCAGCTCGCTGCGCCGGGCACCGCCGTCGAGTTCGCGGTCCATCAGGCCCACCAGCAGCGCGGACATAAAAGAGTCCCCTGCCCCCACCGAATCCACCACGGTGACGGTGGGTGCGGGGACGGCGCATTCTCCGGCTGCCGCTACGGCCCAGGGGCCCTTGGAACCGTGGGTCACCACTACCAGTGACGGGCCGGAGGCGAGCCAGCGGCGGGCGGCGCTTTCGGGGGTCTCGTCGGGGTACAGCCACATCAGGTCCTCGTCGGAGGCCTTGACGACGTCGGCCAGGGCCACGAACTTCTCCGCCTGTTCCCGGGCGTAGGAAACGTCGGTGATGATCGACGGCCGGCAGTTCGGGTCGTAGGTAATGGTGGCGGAGGGCCGGGCCTGCTCCACCGCATGGAGCACATGGTCCGCGCCCGGGGACAGCATGGCCGCAATGGAACCGGTGTGCAGCATGGTGGTGCCGTCCAGCAGTGCGGGAAGGTCAAGGCCGGGCAGCTGCCATTCCAGGTCAAAGGTGTAGCGGGCACCGCCGGCCGGGTCCAGGACCGCGGTGGCGACACTGGTGGGCAGGTCATCCGCTTCGAACGCTGTGAGCACGGAGTTGGCGCGCAGGTGTTCGGCGATCATGGCACCGTAGCTGTCCGAGCCGAAACGGCCCACAAACTGCACCGGACGGCCCAGCCGGGCCACGCCCACGGCCACATTCAAGGGGCTGCCGCCCGGGTGCGAGCGCCGCGGCGCAGTGTCGCTGACCACTTCGTCCACAAGGGCTTCGCCGATAACTGTAAGCACGCTGCCAAACCTAACAGAGGGATCTGCGCGTTTCCTTAAGTAACCGGGATTCCGGCCGCTTCACAAAGCGCCTCGACGACGGCGTCCCAGGCGGCGGTGCCCGGGGTGATCATGGCGAAGTGGTCCCCCGGGATAAGGCGCAACTCCGCGGTACTGCCTGCCGCGCGGGCGGCGGCCGTCCAGCCGGCGGAGAAGGACGACGGGACGGTGGTGTCGGCGTCGCCGTGCAGCACCCACGCCGGAACCGGCAGCGGCAGCGCTGCCATGGGGTCCGCGTCCCGGTAGCGCTGCGGGTCCTGTTCCGGCGTGCAGCCGAGGAAATTCTCCACGGCATTGCTGCTCAGGCCCAGGCGGTGGGCTTCGGCCAGATCCAGTACACCGGACTGGCTCACGACACCGGTGACCGCCACGGCCGAAGGTTCAGCCTTGGCGGCCAGGACGGCGAGGTGGCCGCCCGCGGAGTGTCCCAGGAGGGTGACGCGGGACAGGTCAACGCCCTTATCCTGCGCCGCCGGGGCCAGCGCGTCGATGCCGGCCAGGACGTCCTCAAGGGAGTGCGGCCAGCCGCCACCGTTCCCGGCCCGGCGGTATTCAAGGTTCCAGCAGGCAAAGCCCCGGCCCGCGAGGTCTTCTGCCAGCGGACGGCCAAGCTCGGCGGTGTAGCCGGAGCGCCAGTATCCGCCGTGGATGATGATCACGGTTCCCCGGGACCCGATGCCCTCCGGAGGGGTCAGTTCGGCATATTGTTCGGGGTCCGGACCGTACGGAACGCGCATGGCTGGCTCTGGCATGGGGCATCCTTGCTGCTCAGGGGCTTAATCTGTTGGGGAGCCTACCGTCAGGTTTGACCTAACGGTGCCGCCAGCAAGGTGGCACCCACCGGCGGCAGGCAGGGGAAAGGGAAACAGCGTTGAGCGCGTGGGACACACTGGACGAGCGGCTGCGGCCCGCCGTCCAAGCCAGTACGGATGAATACGCCCGGGTCCGGCCCGGGCTCGAGGCCGTTACCGCAGAGATGGAAGCGCACCTGCGCAGCGTTTTTGCCGACAGCCCGGTCAAGCCGCTGTTCGTGGCTTCCCGCACCAAGACCGTGGAATCCTTCCGGGACAAAGCCTCCCGGATGCTGCCGCCGGAAAACCCGGGCGAACTGCCGTCCCTGCTGTTCCCGGACCCGCTGCGCAACCTCACGGACCTGGTGGGCGTCCGGGTGATCATGACACTGCCGCACGAGGTGGATGAGGCCGCCAACCTGATCAAGCGCCAGCGTGCCGAGTTCGACTGCCGCGGCGACCGCGAGAAGGACATCGGCTCCATTGAATCCGGCACCTACGGCTACTCCAGCCGGCACCTGATCCTGCGGACCATCCAAAATGAGACGGTCCGGGAGTTCCATAAACTGCTGGAACCGGACCAGCGGCCCAACGGCAGCTACCTGTTCGAAGTGCAGATCCGCACGGTGCTGGCCCACGCCTGGTCCGAGATTGAACATGACATCCGGTTCAAGGCCGGCGATCCGCGCGCGTGGAGCCCGTATTTCGACCGCCAGTTCACGGCCACTGCCGCCATGTTGGAGACCGTGGAGACGGCGTTTGCCGAACTGCACGAACGCTACGAAACGGTGACCGGGTTCTGGGACGAGGAGGGCGAAGGCAGTGCCCCGCTCACTCCGAACCGGATCCGGGACGTGTGGATGACCCTGCTGCCGCACGTGAACCGCAAGTCCGGCGATGACTGGGGGTGGGCGGCCGAACTGCTGGCTGCGCACGGCATGAAAACCACCATGGACCTGGCCGGGCTGCTGCAGGCCGACGCGATCACCAAGGTCAGGGCCGCCCTGGACCACCGGTACTCCCCCGGCCCGGACCGGCTCCTGGATGACCTGCTGCTGTGGCGCTTCGGCAAGGACCACATCGATCTCACAGCCGAGCCCGAAGATGCCCCGGTCAAACCCCGCCGCGAGTCCCTCGGCCGGCGCTACCGGCAGATGCAGATCTACCGGGCGCGGGAGGCAGAGGCCTAGCCCAGGGCTTTTGGCGGCGGTCCTTGCCCAAAGCGGCAAGGTGGGCAAGGCTGGGCGTCGTGGCTGGCCTTGACCTAACGGATGAGCAGGCGCGGCGTATCCGCCTGCGTTCGCATCTGCTGCAGCATTCCGACCTTGCTCCGGTCGACGTGGTGCGCCGTGCCGTGGCACTGCAGGGCCAGGACCTGCCTGCTGTCCTGCGCGCCATTGCCATCCGGTCCCGCCCCGGCACCACCGTGCAGGACGTCCGGGACGCCTTCGACCGGGGCGAGCTGGTGCGGGGGTGGCCAATGCGCGGTACCCTGTTCGCCACCACCCCGGACCATCTGACCGCCCTGTTGTTTTTCACGTCGGAACGCACGCGTTCCATGGCTGCCCGGCGGCGCAGCGAACTCGGCCTCGATGAGTCCGTGCTTCGCCGCAGCCGCTCGGTCCTGAGGGAGGCGCTGCGCGAGCGTCCGCTCCGGCGTGTGGAGGTGATGGAGCTGTGGTCCGGGGCAGGCATCAAGACCGCCGAGGGCCGCGGCTACCATCTGCTGATGCACCTGGCCGTCGAGGGCCTCGTCCACTGGGGCCGGTTTGCTCCGGCCGGTACCGAGCAGCTGCTGACCCTGACGGAAGGGCACCCGGCCGCCGACGGCGACCTGGCCGCCATCATCCGCGGCTTCGTGCTGGCGCGCGGTCCGGCCACTGAGACTGACCTGGCCTGGTGGACCAAACTGCCCAAAACCGTGGTGCGGCGGGCGGCCGCCGGCGTCGCGGACCTTGTCAAGGTGCAGGTGCAGGGACGGCCGGCGTGGCTGCTCGGGGACGCTTGGGTCAGGGACGTCCAGGCACCCTCAGGGGTGACCCTGGTGCCGGGCTTCGATGAGTGGATTCTCGGCTACGCGGACCGGTCCCTGGTGGCCGGCCCGGCTGCCTTGCAGGCGGTGGTGCCCGGCAGGAACGGCATCTTCCGGCCTGCGGTCCTCGTGGACGGCGTGGTGGTGGGCACCTGGCGCCTGGTCCGCAGCAAGGGCGCTGCGGAGCCGGTCATCGACCTGGTGCAACCGGTTCCCGCAGACACCCGCCACGCTATTGAGGACGCCGTCGGGGCCTGGCCGCACGGTTAGCCGGTCCCGGGGACGGAAATCAGGCGGAGGCGCGCAGCACCAGGCTGACCGCGGGCGGTCCGGCCTCCCCTTGAGCCTCCCCCGACGCCTCGCCGTCCGGGCCGGGCACCGGGGCGAGGGCGAGGCGCGCGAAATGCTCCCCCAACCGGCGGGCGTCCACGCTGACGGTGGTCAGCGGGGGTACGGCCAACCCCGCCAGCGGAATGTCCTCAGCGCCGATGACGGCCAGGTCGTGCGGTGCACGAAGTCCATGCACCGCCAGCCCGGACAGCACCGCGAAGGCATGGTCGTCGTCGAACGCGCAGACTGCGGTGACGGGCTGCGCCGCATCCCGCCAACCCGCGACGGCTGCCGCCGCCTCTGCCGCGTCCAGTCCCAGGTGTGCCACGGCCGGCGCGGGAAGGCCGTGCCGGGCACAGGCAGCGCTGATGGCCGCCAGACGTACCCGCACGCGCCAGGCGTACCCGGATTCGGGCGGTACGGCCACGCCGATCCGGCGGTGCCCCGCGGCCACCAGATGCTGCACCTGCAGCGTCCCGATGCCCAGGTCCGGGGCGAGCGGGTCGGCCAGCGCCTGCGGCAGGGAGGCTACCGTGATTCCGGAGCCCTGCAGGGTCTCCAGTTCACCTTCCTCGAGGGCAGTCACGAGGATCAGTGCCGCGGGGGCGAGGGACTGGACCAGGGAAACCGCCCCTCCGCGGGACGGCAGCCGGTGCGCCACCAGGCGCAGCCCGTGCTGTTCCACGTACTCCGAGGCGGCATCGATGATCATGGCCAGGGCGCGGCCCAGCGGTTCGGGCGGCAGCAGCATAAGCACCAGGTCGCTGCGCCCGCGGCGCAAGGTGCGGGCAGCGGTGGAGGGGATGTAGCCCAGGTCCCGGGCTGCCGTGAGCACGCGGTCCCGGGTGGCGGCGGAGATGCTTTGTCCGGCCCGCCCGTTCAGCACGTAGCTGACCGTGGCCCGGGAAACCCCCGCAGCCTTCGCTACGTCGCTGGAGGTGACCCTGCGTTCCACAGCACTCCTTTCCACCTTGCCCCGCCGGAGATCTCCGGTACTCTGACTTTACAGGCAACTTACACGTGTAACCCGCGAAGGGTAACGTGCGTAGACTGCCTGACATCCTGCGGTCGCGTGTACGGCCGCCTCGATCGAAAGGACCGGCCCATGGCAAACTCCGCCAACACCGCCAACTCCCCCATCACCGCCCAGAACACCGTCCAGCAGTGGCTCGACCACCCGGCCGGCGGCCCCGCCATCCGCGGCATGCTCGCCTCCGCCGGCAGCGACGAGTCCACTCTTGGCCCGGCGCTGTCCCTCAAGCTTCAGCAGCTGGTTGACCTCAGCCAGGGGCAGTTCCCCCAGGCCGCCGTGGATGAACTGGTCAAGGCTGCCAACGGCGGCGTTATGCCCGAAACCGAAGCAGCGGTCCTACCCACGGTGGCCGGCCGCTTCGAAGGCCGCACCATCATCGTGACCGGCGCCGGGTCCGGCATCGGCCGCGCCACCGCGTCCCGGATTGCCCGGGAGGGCGGCCGGGTGATCGCCGTCGACATGGCCGAAGCAAAGATCAACGAGCTTGCCGAGCAGACCGGCGAGTCCGTTGTGCCGGTCGCCGCAGACCTCACCGACGCCGCCGCTGTGGAGCGCATCATTGCCGCCACCGGCGGACAGATTGACGGACTGGCCAACGTCGCCGGGATCAATGACGATTTCTCCCCGCTGCACGAGGTCTCGGACGCCATGTGGCAGAAGATCTTCGCCGTGAACGTGGACGGCCTGATGCGCCTGACCCGCGCCGTACTGCCCACCATGCTCGAAGCCGGCAAGGGTTCGATCGTGAACATCACCTCCGAGGCCGGCCTGCGCGGCTCCGCTTCCGGTGTCGCCTACACCGCCTCCAAGCACGCCGTGGTGGGCATTACCCGCAGCACCGCTTTTATGTATGCCCGTGAAGGCATACGTGTCAACGCCGTGGCTCCGGGCGGCGTCGCCACCGGTATCCCGATGGGCGGAAAGACCTCCGAGTACGGCGAGGCCCGCCTGTCACCGGCCCGCGTGAACATCCCGGGCCTGGCTTCGGCCGAGGACCTCGCGGCCTCCATCACGTTCCTGCTCAGCGACGACGGCGTGAACATCAACGGCGCCATCCTGCCCTCCGACGGCGGCTGGTCCGCGGTCTAACCTCCGCTGCACAACGACGGCGGCGGGTGCCTTCCCCGCGGAAGGCACCGGCCGCCGTCGTTGTTTTCAGAACCGGTATACGGCCAGTTCTTCCGCCGCCTCAAACCCGTGCCGGGCGTAAAACCCCTTGGCAGCCGGGGACGGCGAGGTGACGATCCTGGCCGCGTTGATGCTCCGTGCAAACCCGACCGCTGCATCCAGCAGCGAGCCCCCAACCCCGTGGTTGCGGTGGGCGGGCAGGACGTACGCGTTGGCCAGGTAGACCCAAAGGGAGGCGGGTTTGCCGGGTTTGGGCATCCGCTCGAACACCGACAGGTTCAGCATGCCGACCAGCGTTTCATCCGCGTCGGCGACGAAGAATATCCGTGGGTTGGCGGCCAGCCAGGCGCGGAAGGCGTCCAGGAAATGCGGATCACCCGCGGTGTCCCCGCCGGCCTCGGCCGCCCACTCGGCGCGCAGCCGGGCGATGCCGGGGATGTCCGCCTGCGTGCTTTTCCGGACCGGCGCGCCCGCACTGAGGCTTACGTCCTCACTGACCATGGCGCCACCCTACAACGACGGCGGCCGGTCCCCATGAGGGGAACCGGCCGCCGTCGTCATTAAGGAACGCTAGGCTCCGGAAACCGCTGCCGCGAGCTTGTTCAGGGATTCCTCAAGGTCATCCTTGGACACCATCGGGAAGGAGACCTTCTTCAGGGTTTCCTTGTCCGTGACGTGGGACCAATCGTAGGTGAGGGTGACCTCGGTGGAGTCGGCGCCCTCGGGCTGGAGCTCCCAGACCCACTGCCAGCCCTTGGGCTCGGTGCCCGCCGGGGCCGTCTGCCAGGCCAGGATCTTGTTGTGGTCGTACCCGGTGACGTGGTTTTCCGTCTGGTAGTCGCCCATTTTCTCGTTGTGCATGTTCATGGTGAAGACCTGGCCCGAGGCCGTGATGCGGTCGGTCTTCTCATCCGAAACCACCATGCCGGAGCCGTCCAGCTCGTGGTGGCGCTCGGGGTTGGACAACAGGTTGAAAATGTCTGCTGCCGAGGCGTCGATGACCCGGGAAACTACAACACTCGTCTGATCAGTGGTCAATGAACTCTCCTTCGATGGATGGATCGTACTTTTCCACGGCGGCCGGCCGGTGAGCCGGCGCCGAAGCCTGTGCGTGCCGCGCCCGGCTGCTAGCCGGGCGTGTCCTGCTCTGCTTCCTGCAGGTTCCAGCCGGTGATGTACGGCGGATCCTGCCCCTCGTCGCGGGTGTACTGCCGGGCCCGTGCCCGCTCGTCCTGCAGATACTGCCGGAAGGACGCCTGCGTCGATCCCAGCGACGCTACCCGGTCCAGCACGTCGATGGCCAATTGGAACCGGTCAATCTGGTTCAGCATGGCCATGTCGAACGGCGTGGTGGTGGTGCCTTCCTCCTTGTAACCGCGCACATGCAGGTTGTCATGATTGGTGCGCCGGTAGGTCAACCGGTGGATCAGCCACGGATAGCCGTGATACGCAAAAATCACCGGCCGATCCTGCGTGAACAGGGTGTCGAAATCCCGGTCGGAGAGCCCGTGCGGATGCTCCCGCGGATCCTGCAGCACCATCAGGTCCACCACGTTCACCACCCGGATCTTCAGCTCGGGCAGCTGTTCCTTCAGGAGCGCCGCGGCGGCCACGGTTTCCAAGGTGGGGACGTCCCCCGCACAGGCCATCACGACGTCGGGGTCGGTCTTGGGACCCGGCCGGCCGTCTTCGCTGCCCGCGAAGTCCCAGATGCCGATGCCGCGCTCCACATGCAGCAGAGCCTGCTCCGGGTTCAGCCACACCGGAGCCGGCTGCTTGCCCGAAACCACCACGTTCACCCGGTCCCGGGTGTCCAGGATGTGTCCGGCCACGGCCAGCAGGGTGTTGGCGTCCGGCGGCAGATAGACCCGGATCACGTCGGCCTTTTTGTTCACCACGTGGTCGATGAAGCCCGGGTCCTGGTGCGAGAACCCGTTGTGGTCCTGCTGCCAGACGTGGCTGGAGAGCAGGTAGTTCAATGACGCGATGGGTTGCCGCCAGCTCAGGGACTGGCTGACCTTCAGCCACTTGGCGTGCTGGTTGAACATCGAGTCCACAATGTGCACAAACGCCTCGTAGCAGTTGAACACCCCGTGTCGGCCGGTCAGCAGGTAGCCCTCCAGCCACCCCTCGCAGAGGTGTTCGGAGAGGACTTCGGCTACGCGTCCGCTGCGGGCCAGGTGCTCGTCCAGCTCGTCGATCCGCTGCTGCCAGGTCTTGTCCGTCACGTCGTACACGGACTGCAGCCGGTTGGAGGCAGTCTCATCAGGGCCGAAAATCCGGAAATTGGCGGGGTTCTTCCGGATCACCTCCCGCAGATAGCCGCCCAGATTGAACATGGGGCTGACACGCTCCGAACCCGGGAAGTCGATCTTCACCGCATGGTCGGCGTAGTCCGGCAGGCGCAGGTCCTGCAGCAGCCGCCCGCCGTTGGCATACGGCGTCGCACTCATCCGCAGGTCACCCGGCGGGGCCAGCGCGGCCACCCCTGCCGCGAGCCGTCCCTCGGCGTCGAACAGTTCCTCCGGCCGGTAGGAACGCATCCACTCCTGCAGCTGGGACAGGTGTTCGGGTTTTTCGTGGATTTCAGCCAGCGGAACCTGGTGGGCGCGCCAGGTTCCCTCCACCGGCAGGCCGTCGACGACGCCGGGTCCGGTCCAGCCCTTGGGCGAGCGGAACACGATCATGGGCCAGCGCGGCGCGTGCTCCTCCTCGGTGTCCGCGCCGGGCACATCCGCCGCGGGGTGTTCCCCGTTGCGGTAAGGCGCCTGGATGGCGGTGATTTCGGCCAGGCAGGTCTCCAGCACGGCCGCAAAGTCCTCATGCGCCTGCTGTACCGCCGCAGGATCCTCCACGGTCACCACGTACGGCCGGTAGCCGTAGCCCTCGAGCAGTTTCAGCAACTGCTCCTCAGGCATCCGGGACAGGATGGTCGGGTTGGCGATCTTGTAGCCGTTCAGGTGCAGGATGGGCAGCACCGCCCCGTCGACTGCCGGATCCAGGAAGCTGTTGGAATGCCAGCTCGCGGCCAGCGGGCCGGTTTCCGCTTCACCGTCGCCGATCACGGTCGCGGCAATCAGGTCCGGATTGTCGAACACGGCGCCGTACGCATGCGCCAGCGAATATCCCAGCTCACCGCCCTCATGGATCGATCCCGGCGTTTCGGGAGCCGCATGGCTGGGGACCCCTCCCGGGTAGGAGAACTGGCGGAAGAGGGTCCGCAACCCGTCCTCGTCCTGGCCCACGTGGCTGTAGATCTCCGAGTAGGTCCCTTCCAGCCACGCATTGGCCACGTTCGCCGGTCCGCCGTGGCCGGGGCCGGTGATGAACAGGACCTTGCGCTGCTGTTCGCGGATCAGCCGGTTCAAGTGCGCGTAGATGAAGTTCAGGCCCGGTGTCGTACCCCAGTGGCCCAACAGCCGGGCCTTGACGTCCGAACCGTCCAGGTCCCGGCGCAGCAGCGGGTTGTCGCGCAGGTAGATCTGCCCCACGGAGAGGTAATTGGCCGCCCGCCACCAGGCGTCGACGCCGGAGAGGTCGCCGTCGGGGTGCGGTTCCGTGCCGGGGATTCGTTCGGTTCCGGCGGTGCTGCTTTCAGTCATCGTGCGGTCCTTTCACGGGTGCGGCGGCGCCGTGGCTACACGGTCTCCACCACGACGTCGGAGGGTTTCTTGTCCGGTCGGAGGCCGCGCCACACGGGGTGGCGCAGTTTTCCGCTGCCGGTGCGTTCGGAGAAGGTCACTTCGCCCACCAGCGCCGGCCGGACCCACTGGGCATCGGAGGCGTCGGCACTGGGCACATCGTTCAGCGGCGGGGTCTTGCGGGACATTTTCTTCAGCCGCGGGCCGATCAGCGCCAGGTCCTTTTCGCTCAGGCCCGACCCCACGCGGCCGATATACCTCAGGTCCACCCCGTCGGGGATGGCCACCAGGAGGGAACCCACCTTGTTCTGCCGGTTGCCCTGCCCGGGCCGCCAGCCCACCACCACCACTTCCTGGGTGAGCTGGTTCTTCAGTTTCAGCCAGTTCTTCGAGCGCCGGCCGGGGGAATAGGTGCTGGACCGCCGTTTGGCCATCACGCCTTCCAGGCCCAGTTCCTTGCTGGCCGCCACGGCCTCGTCCATGCCCATGTCCAGGGCCGGCGGTACCTGCAGGTGCCCGTCCGGGGTGGCTTCCACTGCGGCTTCGAGGATTTCGCGCCGCTGCTCGTAGGTGAGGTCCGCCAGGGAATTGCCGTCCAGCCAGAGCAGGTCAAAGACCATCAGGTGCACCGGGGTGCGCTGCGCGGCGGCGGCGATCTCGCGCGGCTTGGTCAGGTGCATCCTCGGCTGCAGCATCCCGAAGTCCGGCCGGCCCGCCTTGTTCAGTGCCACGATTTCCGCATCCAGCACGGCCCGTTCACCGTTCAGGTGGGCGCTGAGGTCCTGCAGTTCCGGATAGGCGGCGGTCATGTCGTTGCCGTTGCGGCTGATCAGCCGGGTGCCTTCTTCGGTGATGGTGACGACGGCGCGGACGCCGTCCCACTTCATCTCGAAGGCCCACTCGTCGTCGTTATTGATCTCCGCCCGCGTGCCCAGGGTGGCGAGCATCGGCTCCACGGCAGGCACGGAGGCATCATCCGGGTCGCCACCGGACGAAGCGTCCACTGCGGTGGCTGATGTGCGGGACGCAGCCGCTACGGCGGCTTGGGGGGTTGACGGCTTTTCCTGCGCCTTGCCTGAGCGTTTTCCATTTGCCCCGGCCGGAGCACCCGGTTCGTCCCCGGCATCCGGTGTGCCCTTTTCACCGGGTTTGGGCTGATCCTTCATCAGGTGGATCAGCCAGTTGTTGTTGCCCTTGTCGCCGCCGGAGCCGGTGTGGATCAGCGCGTAGCGCCGGTCCGCGGCGCCGTCCCGGGCCAGGCCGCCGTCGGGCTGGCCGTGCAGCACGGCGATGACTTCCTTGCCTTCACGCCATTTCTCCCGCTCGTAGGTGCCGTGGTCCCAGATGGTGACGCCGCCGCCGCCATATTCCCCTTTGGGAATATGTCCTTCGAATTTGCCGTACTCCAGCGGGTGGTCCTCGGTCTGCACGGCCAGGTTGTTTTTGCCGGAGGTCGACGGCGGCCCCTTGGGCAGCGCCCAGGAAACCAGCACGCCGTCGTGCTCCAGACGGAAGTCCCAGTGCAGCCGGCGGGCATGGTGTTCCTGGATGACAAAGGAATTGCCCTCGGACGGGACGGAGGGTTCCTCCGGCACCGGTTCGGGCGTTTTCCCGGCGTCGCGCATGCTCCGGTATTTGGTCAGCCGGTCGGCGGACGCATCCCCGGCGTCGGAGCCGCCGGTGTCTTCCATGGCTTCCTCCAGTGCTTCTTCCTCGAAGGCTCCGCTCTCCATGCCCGCCAGCGGGTCGGCCCCGCCGCGGACGCGTTCGAGGACCTGTTCATAGTCCAGCTGGGACAGGTCCGGGTCCTCCAGCTCCTCCCACGTCCGGGGGGCGGCCACCAAAGGGGTGAACCGGCCGCGCAGTGAATAGGGGCAGATGGTGGTTTTGTTGCCGTTGTTCTGGCTCCAGTCCACCAGGACCTTGCCCTTGCGGAGCGTTTTCTTCATGTCGCTGACCACCAGGTCGGGATGGTCGGCCTCCAGTGCACGGGCAAGCTCGTGGGCTACGGCGTTGATGTCGTCGGAACTCTGGCTGCCGTCCAGCGCCGCGTACAGGTGGATCCCCTTCGAGCCGCTGGTCACGGGCCGGGCGTCCAATCCCATGTCGCCCAGAATGGCACGGGCCAGGCGCGCAACCTCAGCGCACTGTGCCAGGCCCACGCCGTCGCCCGGGTCCAGGTCCAGCACCATCCGGTCCGCATTGCCGATTTTCCCGCGCGGGCCGAACTGCCACTGCGGTACGTGGATCTCCAGGGCGGCGGACTGCGCCAGCCAGGTCAGGGTGGCCAGATCATTGACCAGCGGGTAGATGTTGGTGCCGCTTTTGTGCTCGATGGGAAACCGCTTGACCCAGGACGGCGCGGAGTCCTCGATGTTCTTCTGGAAGAACACCTGCCCGGGATGCTCCGGCGTGCCGACGCCGTGCACCCAGCGTTTGCGGGTGGCCGCACGGTTGCGCGAGTGCGGCAGCATGTACTCGGCTACGGCGGCGTAATAGGAAATGACATCCGCCTTGGTGGTCCCGGTTTCCGGATACAGCACCTTGTCCAGATTGGTCAGGCGGAGCCGGTGACCCTCCACGCTGACCGTTTCCTGCTTTTTCCCTCCGCCTGTCGCCATGCCCCCTAGTCTTACCGGGATGCCGGGCAAATGCCAGTATTTCATCAGGGGGCTTATCATTCTTCGGCCGGTTCGGCCGGGTTTCGCGCAGAGCGTCCGGCAGCCCTGACCGCAGGCCGCCCCCCGTGTGTATGTTGGGAAAATGACTGATCGCCAGCATGTCCTGGTCACCGGCGCCACCGGCTATATCGGCGGCCGCCTGGTTCCGCTGCTGCTAGAGGACGGGCACCGGGTCCGGGTCCTGGCCCGGTCGCCGGAAAAGCTCTCCGACGTCCCGTGGGCGGGCGACGTCGAAGTGGTCAAGGGTGATCTGTCGGACCGGGATTCTGCGGCCGCTGCCTTCGAGGGCATCGACACCCTGTACTTCCTGGTGCATTCGATGGCCTCCGGCAAGGGCTTCAGCAACCAGGAATCTGCCATTGCGCACATCGTCGCGGACGCCGCGGCTGAGGCCGGCGTGCAGCGGATTGTCTATCTTGGCGGGCTGCACCCGGATGAAGGCGAGCTTTCGCCGCACATGAAGTCCCGGACCGAAGTGGGGCGGATCCTGCTGGAAGGCAAGGTGCCCGCCGTGGTCTTCCAGGCCGGCGTCGTCATCGGTTCCGGTTCCGCATCCTTCGAAATGATCCGGCACCTGACCGAGACACTGCCGGTGATGCCGGCGCCCAGCTGGGTGCGCCGCCGGATCGAACCGATCGCCGTGCGGGACGTACTGCATTACCTGGTCCGGGCCGTGGACATCCCGGCCGGCGTGAACCGTACCTTCGACATCGGTTCCCGTGAGGTGCTGACCTACGCGGACATCATGAACGGTTATGCCGAAGAAGCGGGGCTGCGGCGCCGGCGCATCTACGCCCTGCCACTTCCGGCACCCCGGCTGGCCGGCCTGTGGGTGGCCCTGGTGACGCCGATTCCCCGGTCCATGTCACTGCCCCTGGTCGAGTCCCTGCAGCACGACGCCGTGGCCAAGGAACACGATATTGACCGGTACGTGCCGCTGCCGGACGGCGGTCTGACGGGCTACCACGACGCCGTCCGGCGTGCCCTGGGCAAGGAAAAGCGCGGCGAGGTGGAAACCACGTGGGCCAACGCGTCGGCGTCGTCCGATCTGGCGTCGGACCCGTTGCCGAGCGACCCTGATTGGGCCGGCCAGACGGTGTACGTGGATTCCCGGCAGCGGCAGGCCGCCGTGGATCCGGCGGCGGTGTGGCAGGTGATTGAAGGCGTGGGCGGGCGCAACGGCTGGTATTCGCTGCCCATGGCCTGGGCCATCCGCGGAGTGCTGGACAAAACCGTGGGCGGGGCGGGCCTGACCCGCGGCCGCCGCAACCCCACCACACTGTTCACCGGAGACGTGGTGGACTGGTGGCGGGTGGAACTGCTGGAGCGCGGCACCCTGCTGCGGCTGCGGGCCGAGATGCGGGTGCCCGGCAAGGCCTGGCTGGAGATGCGGGTGGATCCCGACGGCCGGGGCGGCAGCCTCTACCGCCAGCGGGCCATTTACTTCCCCAAGGGGCTGCCCGGAAGAATGTACTGGTGGCTCATTGCACCCTTCCACGGGCTGATCTTCCCGTCCATGGCCAGGAACATCACCCGTCAGGCTGCACGGCTGGCCGGGCCGGCCTAGGTTCCGGCCCGGCTTTGGCCGCAGTTCCATAACGCAGGAACCTGCCGGGGGCGGCATCGAATATCATCGGTAGGACAATGGGCACCGGCGACGCCGGCCTGCTTGATTGGTGCCGCCGCTGCGTCCGGGCAGACTGACGGCTTTTACTATGAGGGGACCGCCACGTGCAGGATCGCGACGTGCAGGAAAAGAAGAGCCGTAAGTGGATGGTGGCCGTCGCGGTCGCCGGTGTGCTGGTAGTCGGAGGCGGCATTGGGGCGGCATATGCCGGCGGCCTGCTGGGCGGGGCAGACGCCGAAAGTCCTTCGGCGCCATCCGCATCCGCATCCCCTTCCGTGAGCGCGGCACCGGTTTCCATCACCGCGACGCCGGCTGACGGAGCCGTGGAGGTCAATCCCGCCGTGATGCCCACCGTGACGGCGACCAACGCCACCATCAAGTCCGTCAGCCTCGCACCGGCCACGGGCGGCGACGACGTGCCGGGCGTTTTCTCCGGCGACAAGACCACCTGGACCGCCGATGCGCCGCTGTCCTTCAACACGAGCTACGCCATGAAGGTGGTGCTCACCGACCAGGCGGGCAAGGAAACCACCAAGTCGCAGAGCTTTGACACGGTGAAGCCGGCCAACGAAGCCAATGCGTTTATGTACCCGCAGAACGCCGCCGTGGTGGGCGTGGGCCAGCCGATCGAAATCAACTTCAGCGAGCCGGTGACCAATAAGGACGCGGTGGAGCAGGCCATCAAGATCACCAGCACCTCCGGACAGACCGGTGCGTTCTACTGGGTCACCGACAACAAGGTCCGCTACCGCCCGGAGGCCTTCTGGGCACCCAACAGTGCCATCACCGTGGATATGCAGCTGTTCGGCGTGGACTTCGGCAACGGCATGATCGGCAACTTCAACGAAACGCGTACCTTCAACACCCACAACACCCGCCTGGCGGTGGTGGATAACATCACCAAGACCATGCAGGTGTTCATTGACGGCCAGCTGGTGCGGACGTTCCCCGTTACGCTCGGCGAACCCACCTGGCCCTCCCCCAGCGGCTACCAGGTAGTGGTCAGCCAGCATGAAAAGCTGCCGTTCCGTGCCGAAAGCATCGGCTTGAAGCCGGGCGACCCGGACTATTACGAACCGTTTGATGCCTCATGGGCCAGCCGCCTGACCAATAGCGGGGTGTTTGTCCACCAGGCGCTGGACGGTGCCGTGGGTGCCTTGGGCCGGATCAACGTCTCGCACGGCTGCGTTGGCATGTCCGCCGAGGGTGCCAAGTACTTCTTTGACACGTTCGAGCCCGGGGACGTGGTGCAGGTCCTGAACACCGAGGCCGGCCCCGTCCCGATTGATGACGGATTCAGCGACTGGAACATCCCCTGGGACCAGTACGCGGGTCAGCCCTAGGCTTCCACCCGCAGCCCCAGCTGGTCGGCCAGCAGCGGCGCCAGCTGGAGCAGCTGTCCTTCATCCACGGTGAAGCCTTTCAGCCCGGCCAAGCCGGTGATGCTGCGGAACTCCGATCCGCGCAGGTCCGCGTGCACGGCTGAACCGCCGTTGCCCAGCAGGAGGCTGCCGATCCGGCAGTCCCGGAAGGCCACACGGTTCAGCCGTGCACCGTCCAGGTCCAGTTCACCGATGATGCAGTTGGTGACCAGGACATTGGTCAGGGTGCAGCCCCGCAGGTTCAGGTAGTCAATCTTCCCGCCGTCCACCCGGACGGAGTTCCACCCGCCGCCGTACATCTCGGCCGAGCCGAGGCGCGGGTTGCTGAACTCCACGTCCCGGAAGGTGGTCCGCGGCGCACGGAACACCGGTGCGTAGAGGTTCTCCAACCGGGTTTCCAGGAAGCGGGCCGCCGTCAGGTCGGCATCGTCCAGGGATACCGATTCCAGGGAGCACTCGGAAAAGACGCTCCCATGCAGGTCAAAGCCGGCAAAGGATTCACCGGACCAGGCCATGGCTTCCTGGTGGCGTCCCGGAGCCGTTCCCGCGCCGTCGGCCAGGTCCTGCAGGCGCAACGTATCCACTACCGGCGCCTTGGTTCCCGTGCCGGTTTGTTGCCGTGGCACGTCTACGCCTTGCGCCGGCCGAAGAGGAAGTACGCAATGGGCCCGGCGAAGTTGATGCCGCAGGCCAGGGTCCACAGCCCGCGGCTCCCGTTGACCGAGTCGGCCGGACGCCGCCAGATGTCCCGCAGCGCCGCCCCGGCGAGCAGGAACTGGAGACCGGTCAGGACACCGAGGCCCTTTTTCTGACCGGTACTAAGGTCCTTCAGCTTCTTTTTCGCCATCGCCGTGCCTTCCGTCGAGCTTTTGGTTGGGCATTCAGCTTATTCCGGACTGCACTGTTGTTCCCTACCCGGACACGGAGCAGCGGCGCGCACTATCCCAGCAGTGAGTGCCGCCCCAGCCGGTGGTAGCTGCGGTTGTGGTACACCAGCGGTTCCTGGCCGGTGGTTCCCGGCAGGATTTCCAGCACGGATGCCGCGATCAGGATGGAGCCGCCCACCGGAATCCTGCCGTCGATCCGGCAGCGCAGGGCTACCGGCGCATCCTCCAGCACAGGTTCGCCGCCGGGCAGGGTCCGGGTGGGGGTGGAACCGAACCGGTCCGCACCCTGCCGCGCGAAGAGTGTGGCAAGTTCGGCGTTTTCGGCGCCGAGGAGGTGGACGACGACGGTCTCGGAGGCGGCGATGACACCTGCCGTGCCGTGCGTGGAGGCAAGGGAGAAGGAAAGGATGGGTGGTTCGGCGGAGACGGAGGAGACCGAGGAAGCGGTCAGCCCCACCGGACGGCTGCCGTCCTTGGCGGTGATGATTGCCACCCCTGCAGGGTGCGCCCTGAAGGCATCCTTGAATGCTTCCGTTACATTCCGCTCGCACAGAGCCGTATTCCGCGTCATTTGTGTCCTTCCGCAGACCAGCCCAGCGAGGGCATACCTCGACTGTAAAACCTCAACCATTGTTGAGGTCAAATCGTCAGACGTCGAAGGCCCGGGCTCCGGTGCCTTCATCGGCAGAGGCATCCTCCGGGTTCACGAAGCGGCACTCAGCCAGGGACAGGCAGCCGCAGCCGATGCAGCCGCCGAGCCGGTCACGGAGTGCCTGAAGGTGGCGGATCCGTGAGTCCAGCTCCTGGCGCCAGGCGGCGGACAAGCGCTGCCAGTCCGCCTGGTCCGGAACTCCGTCCGGGGGGAGTTCGGCGAAGGCCCGGTGGATGACCGCCAGTGGAATGCCCGCCTGCTGCGCGGCGCGGATGACGGCAACCCGGCGCAGCACCGAGCGGTCGAAGCGCCGCTGGTTGCCCTGCGTCCGGCGGCTGGAAAGCAGTCCCTGCCGTTCGTAGAAGTGCAGCGCCGAAACACTGACCCCGCTGCGTTCGGCAACCTGTCCCACGGTCAGTTCTGTGCGCTCACGGCTGCCCGGCGTAAATGCATCCCGCTCTTCCGCCGCACTGTCTTCCGGCGTGCCTTTCGCGGCTTTGTTTCTCACGGCTGGGCCTCCCTTAACTGCACCCATTATCCGTCGGCCGGCCGCCGCCGTCGTACCGTCCTGCTGCGAAGCAAAACGCTCCTCCCCTAGGACTGGCGTCCTGAGGTGGCGCATGTGAAAGTGTCCATACGCGCCGTCCCGGCCCCGTCCGGACGCCGCGGCAGAGGAGGATGCCGTGGAGCCTGTAGCCGTGGGACCGCCGGAGAAACCCGGCACCGTGGTTTTCCTGCCCGGAACCGGTCGCTCCAATCCGCAGTTGGCGGAAACGATCCGCGAACAGATCGCCGCAGTTCCCGGCCTTTCGCAATACACGGTGCTGGCCGTGGACTGGGCCGGGGAAGCAGCAGAGGACGTCAGTTCCGTTCCGGCGCTGCCGCCGCGCTACGCCGCGGAAGATCCGCCTGCCCGATCCGATGCCGCCCTGGCGCTGGCGCTGTTCGGCATGGATGTCACGGAAGGCAATCCTCTGCGGCAGGCGGCATCCGCCGGGGCCCCGCCGGCCGCACCGGAAGCCACCCTTCTGGCGCAGACCCTCCAGGACCTGGTGCTGGGCGCCCTCACCGATGCCGCTGTGCGCCACCGGATCCGCCTGACGGATGCCGCCGGGAGCTTCTTCGGCAAGATCGCGTTTTATCTGCGGCGGGGAGAATCCGCGCGTTCCGTTATCGCCGATGCACTTCCCGCTGTGGACCAGGACGCTCCCGTGGTGGTCATGGCCCACAGTCTCGGCTCGGTGGCGGCGGTTGACCTGCTGAGTTCTCCCGACGCCGGCGGCCCCCGGGTGGATCTGCTGGCCACGGTCGGCTCGCCGGCGCCCTGGTTTTATCTGCTGGATGCCCTTGCCTACCTGGGACCGGGCAGGGGCGGGGACGGCCCCAAGGTGCCCTGGCTGAACATCTGGGATGAACGGGACGTTTTTTCCTTTTGCGCTGAACGGGTCTTTGCCGGCCGCGGGGTCGCGGTCACCGACCGCGAAGCTGCCTCCAACTGTCCCTTTCCCGAGGCCCACAGCGCGTACTTCACCGACCCGCAGGTGTACCGGCTGGTCCGGGAGCATCTGCAGCAGGGGCAGCCCGGGTCTGGCAACGGCACCGAAGTTTAGTGTTCACTGGACTACATGAGAGCGATCTGGAAAGGCGCCATTGCGTTTGGGCTGGTCAACGTGCCGGTCAAGGTCTATGCCGCAACCGAGGACCACGATGTCAGCCTGCACCAGGTGCACGGCAAGGACGGCGGACGCATCCGCTACCAGCGCCGGTGCGAGATCTGCGGCGAGGTGGTGGAGTACAAGGACATCGCCAAGGCCTACGACGACGGCGAGCAGACCGTAGTGCTCACGGATGAGGATCTGGCCTCCCTTCCGGTGGAGAAAAGCCGCGAGATCGACGTGGTGGAATTCGTGCCGAGCGAGCAGGTCGATCCCATCCTGTTCGACCGCACGTACTACCTTGAGCCCGATTCCAAGTCGACCAAGTCCTACGTCCTGCTGCGCCGCACCCTTGAGGACACGGACCGAACGGCAATCGTGCAGTTCTCCCTTCGACAGAAGAGCCGGCTGGGCGCCCTGCGTGTCCGTGGCGATGTCCTGACCCTGCAGACACTGCTGTGGGAGGACGAGGTCCGGGAGGCTTCCTTCCCCTCGCTGGATGAGAAGGTCCGGATTTCCGCAAAGGAACTGGAGATGTCGTCAGCCCTGGTGGATTCCTTCAGTTCGGATTTTGATCCGTCCGGATTCACGGACGACTACCAGGAACAGCTCAAGACGCTGATCGAGGCAAAGCTGGAACAGGGCGATTCCCTCGACACCGAGGAGACATTCGGCGGAGAATCCGAGGACGAAGGCGGAAAGGTCCTGGATTTGATGGAGGCATTGCGCCGCAGCGTGGAAAAGAACCGGGACAAAAAGACCGGTTCGGGCGGCAGCTCCTCCGGAAGCGCATCGGGCAGCGCAAAATCGGGCAGCGCAAAGACCGGGACGGCGAAATCGGGCAGTGCAGACGGCGCCAAGAAGGCGCCGGCCAAATCGAAGACCTCAGCCACCAAGAGCTCCGCTAAAACCAGGAAAGGCGCCTGAAACCATGGCATCGCGCAATTTCTTCACGGATAAGTTCGGACGGCAGACCATTGTCAAAGTGCCCAACGCACCCCTGCTCGGCTGGGGAGTGTTCGGGTTGGCGTCATTGATGGCCATGAAGCCCAGGAACGCCGATCTGCTGAAAACCCTCAGCCGGAGCAGCCTGATTCTTTGGGCCTTGGGCGAAACGTTCCGCGGCGACAGCGGATTCCGTCGGAGTGTCGGCGCAGCCACCCTGCTCCGGCAGGTGACCGCCGCCTCCGGTCCGGATTCCGGATCGGCCCACGCGCACGCCCGTAAGGCGAAGGCCTAGCCCCCTTACTGGCGGTAGCCCTCTACTTCGTCCACCGGCCGCGCCTGCGCCTCGTCCGGGTCCTGCCCGGCGTCCAGTTTGGCCCGCCGCTGCCGGAGCAGGTCCCAGCACTGGTCAAGCTGTTCCTGGACCCGTTTCAGTGCAGCGGCATGATGTTCCGGGTCTGCCACCGGGTCACTGTCCCGCAGGGACTGCTCCTGCTCAACGAGTTGCTGGATCCGGTGCTGAATTTCCTCTGCGTCCATGCCCCTACGCTAACCGGGGCGGGCAGGGACTTCCAGCCCCACCGCCCGGCCCGGCCGGGTCAGGCGGACTCGTTGAAAAAGTCCTTGAGCTCCGCGTTGCTTTGCACCGGCTGGCGGTACTCGTCGGACAGCATCTGGAGGATGGCCTTTTCGTAGTCCTCATTCGTGGAAGCGAGTGCTTCCCGGGCAAACCGGACACGGAAGTTGTTGGCGAAGGCATCGGCGGCCGTTTGCGCCACGCAGTTGTGGGTGGCGACGCCGGCCAGCACCAGTGTGGAGACGTCCCAGTTCCGCAGGCGCAGCAGCACGTCGGTTCCCACGAAGGCGCTGTCCCGGGTTTTCACCAGCCGGGGCAGGTCCGCGTAGTCCAGGCCCGGAACGAATTCCGCCTGCTCGCTGCCGCTGAAAATAAAGCCCTGGTCATCATCCAGCATGCTCAGCGTCCACGTGGACTTGTCGCGCTCATGCTCGGTGCAGACCATCAGGACGGGAATGCCGGCGGACTTTGCCCAGTCGATGAGTTCATTGGTTTTTTCCACCAGGCGTTCCTGGTGCTTCTGCAGGGCTGGGCTCTCGAAATAGGCGTTCTGCATGTCTATGACCATGAGTGCAGTGGACAAACCGGGTTCCTTTCGGCGGGGCCGCCCGGTGCGGGCGGTGTCTGCAACCCAGTTTGCCAGCACCCTGCTGGCCGGGGTCAAACGGACGCCGCGCCGTCGGACCCCGCCAGGGCGGCGGCCGTGCCTAGTTCGGGATGGAACCCTCTCCGGGGTTGCCGCTGCTGCGGAACGTGCCCCGGTCCCGGTTGTCGGTCTGCCGGCCCAGGAAGATGCCCAGCAGGATCATCGCGACGGCCAGGATCACGTGAAGCCAGTTGTCCCAGGTGTTGAACGGGACAAAGTTGGCGGAGGAATCAAACGGAACCAGCAAACCGTAGAGGAAAAGCACGGCATAGAGAATGCCGGCGCCCAATAGGTAGAGCTTCGCGGAGGAATTTGTCCTGGCCATGGCCAGTCCGGCAAATCCCAGCAGCATATGGACCACGTTGTGCAGCACCGACACCTGGAACAGGCCCAGGAGCGCTGCTTCGGACGTGTACCCCGCGAAATACAGCTGCCCGTAGTTGACGGTCACCCCGGGGATGAACCCCAGGACGCCGATGGCCAGGAAGATAATCCCGAAGACAATAGCCGCTTTCTGCGCATTGGTCCGGCGTGACGAGAGTCCGCCGGAGGAGCTGTAACTGGGATAAGCCATGATTACTCCTCTGCTCCGCGGCACCGGAGACCTGGACCGCGGCGATTCGGTATCAGGACTTTAAACTGTCGCACAATTGGGGCAAGGTGGGAAGCATACTGTCTTTCCAACAGCATGAGGGGGTACCAATGAGCTTTGCGCCGAAAACGGCCATAGTGACCGGGTCCGATTCCGGTATAGGACGAGCCACCGCCGTCGCGCTGGCCAAGGCCGGGATGGATGTGGGAGTGACCTGGCATTCGGATGAGCAAGGAGCGGAGGACACCGCCCGGGAAGTACGCTCGCACGGCCGCAACGCTGTCGTGGCGCATCTGGACACTACCGATCTGCCGGGATGCGCCGGCGTGGTGGATGCCCTGGCGGAGCAGTTGGGCGGTCTGGACGTGTTCGTCAGCAACTCCGGCACCGGCGACGGGCAGAAGTTCCTTGAACTCTCCTACGATGCCTGGCGCACCACGCTGGACACCAACCTCAGCGGCGCGTTTGTGTGCCTGCAGCGGGCGGCGCAGCGCATGGTTGCCGCCGGCAACGGCGGCCGGCTGATTGCCGTCACCAGCGTCCACGAGGTCCAGCCCCGGGTCGGCGCAGCGGCCTATACCGCTTCCAAGCACGGACTCGGCGGCCTGATGAAGACCATTGCCCTGGAATTGGGCAGCTACGGGATCACCGCCAACTCCGTGGAACCGGGCGAGATCGCCACCCCCATGACAGGCCAGGAGGATTCCGACCCGCGCTCCGAAGACCGGCCCGGCATCCCGCTCGGCCGGCCAGGCAACGCCCACGAGATTGCCGACGTGGTGGCGTTCCTGGCCTCCCCGGCGTCGTCCTACGTCACCGGGGCGTCCTGGGCGGTCGACGGCGGCATGCTCCAGATGGGCCCGCAGGGCGGCTCACACATCACCTCATCTCACTGGCGGGAAGGCTGACCTTGAAATCTCTCTGGCTCGATTCCTCCCCCGTTATCCCCTCCGACCCGTTTGAACCCGGCAGCGCCTACGACACCGTGGTGGTCGGGGCCGGCCTGACCGGCCTCACCACGGCGGCGCTGCTGGCCCGCAGCGGCCAGAAGGTGGTGCTGCTGGAAGCCCGCACGGCAGGTGCCGTCACTACGGGCAACACCACGGCAAAACTCTCCCTGCTGCAGGGAACCATCCTTTCCGGCATTACGTCCCACCACAACGCGGAACTTGCCGGACAGTACGTCGAGGCCAACCGGCAGGGCCAAAGCTGGCTGCTGCGCTTCTGCGATGAGAACGGCATCGGTTATGAAACCCGCGACGCCTATACCTACGCCACCACCGAGCAGGGGCTCAAGAGCCTGCGCAAGGAACAGGAAGCGGCCAAGGCAGCGGGACTCGACGTCGAACTGACTTCCGATACCGAGCTGCCCTTCCCCGTCACCGGGGCCCTCCGGCTTGCCGGCCAGGCCCAGATCCACCCGATGCAGGTCCTGGCCGGTTTGGCCGCCGACTTCCGGTCCCACGGCGGAATCCTGGTCGAGGGCGTCCGGGTCACCGGGGCACGCCACGAGGAGGGCGCGGGTATCACGGTACTGACCGGTGCCGGTGAGGTGTCCGGCCGGAACCTCGTGCTGGCTACCGGGATTCCGATCCTTGACCGCGGTGGCTACTTCACGGTCCTGAAGCCTGAACGGTCCTATGCGGCGGCCCTGCCCGTCACCGGCGCGGTGCCGCAGGGTATGTACCTATCCGTGGACTCACCCTCCCGTTCACTGCGGACGGCGGAAGTGGACGGCATCGCCTACCTGCTTGCCGGGGGCAACGGGCACACGGTGGGACGAAAGAAGAACACCCAGGAACTGGTGGACGATCTGGTGGCGTGGACCGTGGACCACTTCGAGGTGGGCACCGCGGCCAGCCATGCCTGGTCGGCCCAGGACTACGCTCCGGCGCGGAGCCTCCCGTATGTGGGCCAGCTGCCGCTTATGGGCGCCAACATCTACGCAGCCACGGGCTACAACAAGTGGGGCATGACCAACGCGGTGGCAGCTTCGCTGGCCCTGAGCGCGGAAATCCTGGGCGGCGAGAACCCGTGGGCCCGTGAGCTGTACAAGCCACGGGTTGCCCCGCTGGATGCTGCTTCCACCCTGCGGGACAACGCCGAGGTGGGGCTGGAGATGCTCACCGGCTGGGCCTCCGGGCTGGCCAAGGGCACACAGGCGGCACCGCCGGAAGGGGAAGGCGTAGTCTCCCGCGAGAACGGCAAGCCGGTGGGCATCTGCACCGTCAACGGCAACACCAGCCGGGTTTCCGCTGTGTGCCCGCACCTCAAGGGTGTCCTGAACTGGAACGATGCCGAGCAGTCCTGGGACTGCCCGCTGCACGGTTCGCGCTTCAGCTCCACGGGGTCGCTGCTCGAGGGGCCGGCCGTCAAGGATTTGGATCCGGCCTGACGGGTCCGGTTCAGCGGACAAAAAGAAACTGCGGAGGCCGTGAGGCGTCCGCAGTTTCTTATTGTCGCCCGGTTGCGGGGCGGCCTTTTGCCGGCTAGAAACCGGCGCGGGGACCGCCGGATTCGGGATCGTCCATGGCGGGATCGGCTTCCGGCGCAGCGGCAAGGCGTTCGGTGCTTGTGGACGTGGCGGCCGCTCCGGCCGTCCCTCCGGGTCCGGTTGCGGCGTTGCCCGGCGCGTCCACATTGCCACGCCAGGAGCCCGTTTCCGAGCCGCGGCTTTCGATGAATTCCTTAAAGCGTGCCAGATCGGACTTTACCTGCCGGTCATCGGCTCCCACGGCTGAACCAATCTTTTCCACCAGGGTTTCCGGGTCCCAGTCCATCTGGACCGTCACCCGCGTCTGCGCGTCACCCAGCCGGTGGAAGGTCACCACGCCGGCGTGGGACTTGCCGTCGGTGCTCTTCCAGGCCACCCGCTCGTCCGGATGCTGCTCAGTGATTTCGGTGTCGAACTCCCGCTCAACGCCGCCGATCTTCGTCACCCAGTGGCTGGCCGTTTCGGACAGCTGGGTAATGGAGATAACGCCGTTCATGAAGTGCGGAAACGACTCGAACTGCGTCCACTGGTTGTAGGCGGTAGTAACCGGCACTGCTACATCGATTGACTCTTCTACGGTGGTCATTCTGTCCCTCCGGTAGTGCGAATCCTGCATCTGGCCGGACCCTTTACCAAGGGCCCCGATCTCCTCACCGTACACAGGGGTCACAGCCAGTTCAACTGGAAGGTAAGGTTGCTTATATTGGTATCTGCAGGCATCCGGAACCTCTGGTCCGGTCCAAGGGCCGGCGATAGGCTGAGGGGAGACCCACAGGCCGGCGCCGGCGGACCGGCGTCTGATCCCGGCGTCCCGGCAGGTGCTGTACGTACTCATTTTTCGTCACCATCGGAGGAAAACATGAAGGCATCCGAAGAGCTCACCACCAACCTGCAGTCCGTGCTGGTGGACATGATCGAACTGCACCTCCAGGGCAAGCAGGCCCACTGGAACGTGGTGGGAAAGAACTTCCGGGACCTGCACCTGCAGCTGGATGAAATCATTGACGACGCCCGCGCGTTTGCGGACGAACTGGCCGAACGCATGCGCGCCCTGCGGGCCGTTCCTGATGGCCGCAGCGTAGCCGTGGCCGAAGGAACCAGCCTGCCGCCCTTCCCCGCCGGCTTGGTGGATACCCGCGACACCGTTACCCACGTAGTGGCCATGCTCGATGCAGTCGTGAAGACCATGCGCGACGTGCACGACCAGGTGGACGAGGAGGATCCCACTACCGCGGACATCCTGCACGGCTTCATTGCGAAGCTGGAACAGTACGCCTGGATGGTGGATGCGGAAAACACCCCTGCCACTGCCAAAGTGGTCACCCCCGAGGACAGCAACCTGGAGCCCACCCGGTAGGGCTTTTCCACCAACCGGCGCCCCGCACACGCGGGGCGCCGGTCCTGTTTCTCCCGCGAATTCTCCGGCGACCGAGTGGTCTACACCGGGGCGGCTGCCCTGGGCAGCCGGTTTCCTCCCGGAGCCGGTTGCCCGGAAACAGCACGGCGCACCTCCTCGAGCAGCCCGGACATGTGTGCCAGGGCTGCCCCGTCATCGCCGGCGGCCACGGCCGCCGCAACCTGGGCATGTCCGTGCAGCGCCTCCTCTGTCGGGTGGGGCGGCATCATTCCCTGCCGGGTCCGGCCGGTAAGGACCTCCGCCACCACTTCCTGCAGGGAAGCGAACATGTCATTTCCGCTGGCCCGCAGCAGCAGCGTGTGGAATTCGATGTCAGCTTGCAGGAACGCGTCCAACTCCCCCGCTTCGCCAAGGGTCCGCAACTGTGCGGCCAGCACCACCAGCCGGGAACGTTCCTGCTCGGATGCATACCGGGCAGCTCCTGCGGCTGCCACCGGTTCCACGCCCACACGCAGTTCGGTCAGGGTCCGGAACTGTGCTCCCCGTCCGGGCCCCCGCAACCGCCATTTGATCAGCCGCGGATCAAAGACATTCCAGAACTCCGGCTCCTGCACCACAATGCCCACCCGGCGCTTGGAATACACCAGGTTCATTGCTTCCAGGATCCGCATGCAGTCCCGCACCACGGTGCGGGAGACGCCAAAGTCCTGCTGGAGCCCTTCCAAGGTCAGCCGGTCCCCCGGCAGCAGCACGCCCGACACTATGTCCTGCCCAAGCGTCTCGATAATCCGGGCGTTAAGAACTGCCGCTCCCTGCGGCGCGAATACCGCGTGTTCGCTCATATCTGCATCTTTCCCTGTTATATTCCCTGAACTGCATCAATCCGGGTCCGACCCTGAATCCGTGCCCCAGGGCCCGGTTCAGCCTAGCCGTCCATCGGGTATTACCGAAGCGCCGAAGCCCTTTGGTGATACCTTTGTGACGAATTGCTTTCGCACATCCCTCGACAACGGCGTCCTCCAAGGAGTTGGAAAATGACCACTGCTCAGCACCTCGTGATTATGGGTGTTTCCGGCTCCGGCAAAACGACCATTGCCAATCTCCTCTCGAAGCGGCTCGGATGGATTGCCGCTGAGGCGGATGAATTCCACCCCGCGGCTAATATCGCCAAAATGTCCGCCGGCACTCCGCTGGACGACGACGACCGCTGGCCGTGGCTGTATTCGATCCGGGATTGGATGGACACCCAGGCCGGCAACGGCCGGTGCACCATAGTCACGTGTTCGGCGTTAAAACGGACGTATCGTGACGTACTCGCGCAGGCCGCCGGGGATGTCCATTTCATTCATCTTGATGGCAGCAGCGAGGTTTTGGCCGAACGGATGAAAACCCGCAGCGGCCACTTTATGCCGCCGTCGCTGCTGCCGTCCCAGCTGAGCACCCTGGAACCGCTGGCACCGGATGAGGACGGCCTCCGCATTGACATCACCGATTTCCCGGCGGACATCGTGGACACGGTCCTGAAGCATTTGGGATTCGCGGTCGCCTGAATGCTCCTTCCGGGAGCTATGGACGGACCACCGGGGAAACCGTGGAAAAATAGATAGCTTCATATTTTTCTCCGGCGCCTGCACCGCCCTCTGGAAGGACTTTTCACACCATGATGGGTGGCCACCACGCCGCTAGCGGCGCCGCGGCATGGGTTGCCGTTGCTTCCACTGCCCCGCACGCCCTGGGCTGGTATCCGGTCACTCCGCTGGGCGTCGTCACCGGCGCCCTGCTGACTGCCGGAGCCGCCCTGCTGCCGGACCTGGACCACCACAGCGGCACCATTGCGCATTCGCTTCCGCCGATCACCAAGATCCTCGCGCGGCTGACCGAAACCATCAGCGGAGGCCATCGGCGCGGCACCCACTCCCTGCTGGGACTGGCCGTGTTTGTTGCCCTGGCCACGGCACTGGGCAGGGTGACGGCCGAAGTGCCGGTCTTCGGTTCAGTGGCCGTGGGTGCCGGACTCCTCTCCGTCCTGCTGATGGGGTTCGCGCTCAAGGCGCTGAAAATTGCCGGCGGCCCCGGACGCAGCTGGTTCCTGGCCCTGGCGTTCTCCGCCTTTATTGCCGTGTACGCACCCGAGAACAATGACTGGCTGCCCGTCGCCGTGGGCCTGGGTGTCGCCGTGCATATCCTGGGCGATCTCCTGACCCATCAGGGCGTTATGGTGCTCTGGCCGATCCGGATCAAGCGTCCGCGCTCCCTGGCCCGTTTCCCGGTGGTCAACAAGCTGTGGCGCAGCAGCGGCTGCTTCTCACTGCCCCTGATCGGAGCGGCGGGTTCCTGGCGCGAATGGGCCATCATGGTTCCCGTTACGGTCTACGCGATCTTCGGTGTCACCATAGCGGCGCTGAGCGCCCTGACGGGCTGGTCGCCCTACAGCTAGACCGCTGGAAATAGGGGCCCGTGCCGGCGGACTAGGGTTAAAAGTGTGGAACTGGCTCTATTTGCAGTAATCGGCGTCGCGGTAATCGTCACCGTTGCGGCGTTCTCCAAACGGCTCGGCATCGCTGCGCCCATCATCCTGGTGGTGGTGGGACTGGCACTGTCCTACACGCCAGGGGTACCCGCTTTCCCGATCCCGCATGAATGGATCCTGATGGGGGTGCTGCCGCCGCTGCTGTACGCGGCCGCCGTGAATGTCCCCGTAGTGGACTTCCGGCGCAACATCGGGGCCATTTCCTCCCTCTCGGTATTCCTCGTCCTTGTCTCGGCTTTTGCCACCGGTACGTTGCTTTACCTGCTGCTCCCGGACCTGAACTTCGCCGCGGCAGTGGCACTGGGCGCCGTCGTCAGCCCGCCCGACGCCGTTGCCGCCACCTCGATCGGCAAGCGCCTCGGGCTCCCGCCCCGGTTGGTCACCGTCCTCGAGGGCGAAGGGCTGGTCAACGATGCCACCGCCCTGGTGCTGCTTCGCTCGGCCGTGGCTGCCGCGGCCGGCGGTCTCTCCAGTATCTGGGCAGGAATCGGGGACTTCGGGTTTGCCGTTGTGATGGCCGTCGCCGTGGGCCTGTTTGTGGGAGCGGCCACCGTCTACGTCCGGTCCAAACTGCAGGATCCGGTGTTGGACACCGCCATCTCATTTGTGGTCCCGTTCCTGGCCTTCATTCCGGCCGAGGAGATCGGAGCCTCCGGCGTCCTGGCGGTGGTGGTTGCCGGGCTCTTCACCGGCCACCGCAGCGCCTCCGCGTTCACGGCCCAGGCGCGGATCAATGACAGCATCAACTGGCGCACCATCTCTTTCCTGCTGGAGAACGGGGTGTTCCTGCTGATGGGGCTGGAACTGCGCCATCTGGTGGAAAACGCAGACAGCGGCCTGCTGTCGGTGGGGGACACCGTGCTGATCGGACTGGTGGTCACTGTGCTGCTGATCCTGATCCGCTTCGCCTGGGTAACCCCGCTGATGTACCTGCTGCGGGCAAAGGTAAGTTACCAGGACCGCCGCACCCAGCGGATCAGGCTGGGACTGGACCGGCTCAAGGCCCGGGGACTGACGGACGAGCGGAAGCGGAAGCGGCACCGGCGGGCTGAGCTGCTGTATCTGCGGCGGCGGGCCGACATTGAGCAGCTGCGCCGCGAGGGGCTGGGGTGGCGCGGCGGCGTAGTGATCTCCTGGTCCGGGATGCGCGGCGTCGTCACCCTGGCCGCCGCGCAGTCCCTGCCCGGGCAGACCCCCTACCATGAGCAGCTGGTGCTGATTGCCTTTACCGTCGCGGTGGCCACCCTGCTGCTCCAGGGCGGCACCCTGCCCTGGCTGATCCGGATCCTGGGTGTCCAGGGCCGGGACGTGGCCGAGGACCAGCGAGAGTTGGCCAAACTGCTGGATGAGCTCAGCGGGGCGGGACTGAGCATCCTGGAACGGCCGGAGGAATGCCTCGGCTCACGGCAGAACGTGGATCCGGACGTAGTGGAGCGGGTCCGGCAGAGCACCTTCCTCCGCAGCGAGCTGGCCTGGGAACGGGTACGGGTCCTGGGGATGGACGAGGATCCCACGCCGCAGCTGCAGTACCGGCAGCTGCGCCGCGCCGTCGTGGACGCCGAGCGGGACCAGCTGCTGCTGGTCCGGCGCGAGGGCCGGTTCCCCTCCCGGACCCTGGCCGAAGCCCAGCGGCTGCTCGATCTGGAGGAATCCCGGCTGCGGCCGCGGCTTGGCGAACGCTAGGGAACGCTCCGGGCCGGCCCTGGCCTAGTCCTGGTGCAGCTGGAGGTAGTTGCCGCAGCTGTCGTCGAAAACGGCTTGGGCGCCCATCGCGTCCAGGGTCGGCTCGCCCAGGAACCTCACCCCCAGTGCAGACAGGCGTGCGTATTCCGCCTGTACATCCCGTACGCCAAGTACCAGCACGGGGAGCTGCTGGCTGTACAACCCGGACCGGTAGGCCTCCGCCACCGGATTGTCGCTCGGTTCCAGCAACAGTCCGGGGCCTCCGGGCTCTTCGGGCGAGCAGACAATGAACAGGTTGTACTCGGGCATGGCCATCAAGGGCTCCATCCCGAGGATCCCCGTGTAGAACTCATACGCCCGTGCGGGGTCCAGCACGTGGATACTGCTCATCTTGATACGCATCGGTGAAGATTACCGCCGATTCAGTCCGGCGTCTGCCGGCTGGCCCCTGGCAGGACGCGTCAGCGGCTGCGGCGCGGCTTGCCGCCCTTGCCGGTGCCTTTGCTGCCACCCTTTCCCTTAGCGGTGCCTTTGGCGGTGCTTTTGCCACCGGATCCTCCGGCCGTGCGCCGGGTCCCTGCCTGCGGTTCCCCGCTGCGGGACTGCCGCGCCTTCGTCCGCTGCCGGGCGGTGGTTTTCTGCTCCTCGAGCACCGAGGGCTGCCGTGAACTGTTGGCGGTGCGGCCGCGGACCACTCCGACAAACTCCTCGACGTCGTCGTCGTCATCGCGCAGCCAGGCAATGCCGATCTTCGTTGCCGGCACCCCGCTGACCGGCCGTGCCGTGACGTCCTTGCGTGAATACAGCCGGGCCACGGACATGGGCAGGATGACAACTCCGCTGCCCGCCGCCACCACTTCCAGCGCGACGGCGGCGCCGCCCATCTCCTCGATATCGAGGAGAGTTTCGCCGTCGAGGTCGGCGAGTTCAAGCGCATCAAAGGCAGCGAGGGGATGCTCCTTGGCGGCGGCTGCCACCGGCTGCTCCTCGTACAGCGGGATCAGGTTCAGCCCCTGGGGGCGGGTGAACCCGGACGCGGGCAGGCGGACAAAAACCAGGTCGGCCCGGCCGGATGAAAGTTCCCCGAGCGCGTCCTTCTCCTCGCATTGGAAGGTCCGCAATTCCCGGTCCTTGCGTTCCTGCCAGCGGGTAATCCATTTGCCCGGTGTTACGCCCGGTACGTAGGCAACGGTCAGAGGCCGCGGCGTCGCCCCGTTCTGAAGTGCTGAAGTGTCTGTGGGCATCAGAACACCTTAGCCCACCGGCCCGGGCCCCGGCGGCGGATACCCTTGGAATATGACCACCGAGAAATCCTCCCAGACCATGAAGCCTGCCACGGCAGCCAAGAAACTGGGCATTTACCTGCCCGCAGCGCCGCAGGACTTCCAGGACGGGCCTATTTCGCGGGCCCGGTTTGACGAACTGCAGTCCAACCCGCCGGAATGGCTGACCGAGCTGCGCCGCAACGGACCGCATCCCCGCCCCGTGGTGGCACAGAAGCTGAACATCTCCATTGGCGGCCTGACCCGCGGCGGGATGACGGAGCCGCTCACCACCGAGGAGATCAAGGCACTCCTGGCGCAGCCTCCGGCCTGGCTGGTGGAGGAGCGTGCCAGCTTTGCCGCCGTCCGTGCCGAGGCACAGCGGGTCAAGGATGCCCAGGCCAAGAAGGCTGACGGCGCCAAGTAGCCGGTTGCGGGCCCGGACGCCTTGTGCCCGGGACAAAGCCCGGAGCCAAAAGAGGGACCGCCTGTATCCAGGCGGTCCCTCTTGATTTGCCGGCTCCGCATGCGGGCCAACCGGGCATAAAAAATGACCCCGGCTGTAAGCCGGGGTCATTCCTATCTGTGCGCGAGGGGGGATTTGAACCCCCACGCCCTTTCGGACACTGGCACCTGAAGCCAGCGCGTCTGCCGTTCCGCCACTCGCGCTAAATGGTTTCCCTCGGATCAATGTGCGGATCATCTCAGATCCTGCATGTCCTGTTTCCTCGGGAACAGCAGAATCAAGCATACCGGCATTTTCGCAAAACACCTAAACGGGACTCACTGGCACTCAAAATCCGCGCCGTTGCAGGGAAGTTGCCGGGTGCAGGGATGGCGGGACGCCCATCTTCCCGTGCCCGCCGGATAGTGACCGCTGTTACTTGGTAAACGGATTCACGGGGCACTGGGCGCCGAAAGGACACGGGGCCCCGGAGGCGCGGTAAGACATTTATCTGCACACCCCAGTAGTATCGAAGTGGACGTATGTACCTGTGACCTGCCGGAACCAGTCCCTGACCAGCCCCGGCGGGCTCATCCGCCCGGCGCAGCAGTGCCGGGAACCGGGCTGCAGGCGTGGCTATTCATTGGACAGGACACGGAAGGAGACGGACATGGGCTTACTCGATAATGTCGAGCGCGGCATCGAAAAGATGGTCCGCGGCGCATTCGCGTCCGGCTCTTCGGGCCGTGTCGAACCACTGGAACTGGCCATCGCACTCCGCAAGGAACTGGACCAGCGCTCCATGGTCCTCGGCCAGGGGCGGACCCTGGCTCCGAACGTCTTCACCGTCCGCCTTTCCAGCTCGGACTTCACGCAGGCCCAGCAATGGGGTGCACCGCTGGCCGAAGAGCTCTGCGACGTTGTCATTAAGCACGCACGCAGCCAGTCCTACAGCCTGCAGGGACCGGTCCGGGTGTCTTTCACCCGCGACACGTCCCTCAAGGCGGGTGTGCTGGAAGTCGATTCCGCCACCGAAAAGTCTCCCTCCTCCACGCCCCGGGTTCCGCAGCCGCCGGCGCCGCGGCAGGGACCCACCGCCCGGATGCAGCCGGTCCTGGACATAGAGGGGCAGCGTTACTCCTTGAACGCCCCGTCGGTGGTCCTCGGACGCTCCTCCGAAGCGGACATCCTCGTTGATGACACCGGAGTTTCCCGGCGGCATCTGGAAATCCGTACCGGGAACGGTGCCAGCCGCGCCATTGACCTGGGCTCCACCAACGGAAGCTTTGTTAACGGCCAGAAAGTTCAGGGTGAAGCAGTGCTTACCGACGGATCCACTATCACCATGGGACGAACCCGGATAGTCTTCCGGCTGCTGCCCGCCCGGACCGGGGGACGTTAGTGCTCAGCGAACTGACCGAAACACTCCTGCGGTACGGCTTCCTCGTCATCCTGTGGATCATGGTGATCTCCGTGGTGGGCGCCATTCGCCGCGACCTCGCCGTCGGCAGCCGCAACCGGACCGGCACTCCCACCGCACGCCAGATCCGCAAAAATCCCGAGCTGGAGAAACGCCCGCCGGCCCCCGCCAAAGTCACCCCGCGCGAACTTGTGGTTACCGAAGGCCCCCTCCGCGGCACCACTCTGGACCTTTCCGCCAGCCCCATCCTGCTTGGCCGCGCCCAAGAGGCAACCCTCGTCCTCGAGGACGACTACGCCTCCGGACGCCATGCCCGGCTGTTCCCGCAGGGCAGCCGCTGGTTTATCGAGGATCTGGGCTCCACCAACGGCACCTACCTCGGCGGCAGCCAACTGACCCGCGCCTTGCCGGTAGAACCCGGCGTGCCCATCCGCATCGGTAAAACGGTCATTGAGTTGAGGCCCTGACCGTGGCTCTGGTCCTCAAATACGCAGCACGCTCCGACGTCGGAATGGTCCGCTTCAAGAATGACGATTCCGCCTATGTCGGGCGCTATCTCGCCGTGGTTGCGGACGGGATGGGCGGCCATGCGGGCGGCAACGTCGCCTCTGCTTCCACTGTGCTGGATTTGGTCCATCTGGACAGCGAGGTCCATGAAGACGAGCCGCTGACCGTCCTTGCCGACGAGATCCAGGCGGCCAACTCCCTGCTCTCCGAACTGGTGACCACCAGTCCGCAGCTTTCCGGCATGGGCACCACGGTCACCGCTCTGCTCCTGCACGGTAACCGTCTGGCCTTGGCCCATATCGGCGATTCCCGTGCCTACCGGCTCAAGGACGGCACCTTCAGCCAGATCAGCATCGACCACACCTTTGTGCAGAGGCTCATTGACGAAGGCCGGCTCCGGCCCGAAGAAGCTGAAGTGCATCCGCACAAGAATGTGCTGATGCGCGTACTGGGCGACGTCGATGCCAGCCCCGAACTGGACCTGGCAACTTTCGAGGTGGAACCAGGCGAACGCTGGCTGCTGTGCTCCGACGGCCTCACCGCCGTGCTGCGCGACTCCGACATCGAGGGTGTGCTGCGCGGAACCCCTGACCTGCAGAAATGCGTCGACACCCTGGTGGAGCTGACCCTTGCCGGCGGCTCTCCGGACAACGTCACCGTCGCAGTCATCGAGATCGAGGAAGATCCCGACGCCGGACCGGCACCATCCACAGCCACACTCACCGAATTGCCGGCCAGGGACAGCAACGCCCGCCGCGCTTCCGTTGCCAGCGCGACGGTCAGCATCCCGTCCGAGTCACCCGCCATGCGGGACGATGAGCCCGAGGACCAGGACGATGCCGAAGCCGAGCGTGAACGCGCCGAACTGATCCGGCAGGACCTTTCCTCCCGCCCCCACATCCTGGTCGGAGCGGCTTCCCTGGCCACGGAGACCGGCGAGATTCCCATCGTTACCAAGCGTTCGGCCGAGCGGCGAGCTGCACGCATGCTCACGCACAAGGCAGACACGGAAGAAACCCCGGAAAACCAGTCCGACGAGGTCAAGCGGCCGGGCTGGCGCCGGTGGCTGCTCCCGGCGTTCCTGACGGTCCTTGCCCTCCTGCTCGCGGCAGTGATGTGGCTCGGCTACACCTGGACCCAGACCCGCTACTACGTGGGTTCCTATGACAACCGTGTGGCCGTGTTCAACGGCGTCTCCCAGACCATCGGGCCCATCCATCTCTCCCATGTCACCGATATCTCCGACATTCCCGTGGACAGCCTCTCCGAATACCACCGCAACCGGGTGGAGGACACCCTCCCGGCGCGGGACCTCGAACACGCCGACCAGATTGTGCAGGACCTGCGGGACACCGCCAAGGCCGTCCTCTGCCCGCCTGCGGACCCCGGCTCCGGCACGGCCCCGACCCCTGCGCCCACCGGTACTGCCGCTCCCAGCCCCACGGCACAGCCACCGGCTGAAGCCGGCGACGCCTGCGGAGGTGGCCAGTAATGTCTGATCTCGCAACCGTGGCCAAGCCGCGCCGCAACATTGAAGCCCTGCTCCTCCTGGTGGCCCTGCTCGTGGGAGTGGGAGCCAACATGATCGTGGGCCTGGATGAAGACCGGGCCTTTGACTCCGATTTCTGGGTACAGGGCGGGACCCTTATGGCGCTGGTGGTCGTTTTCCACCTTGTCCTGCGGTTCCGCGCCAAATATGCCGACCCGGTAATACTTCCGATCGTCACCGCCCTGAACGGCATCGGGCTCGCCATGATCCACCGGTTGGACATCACCAACGGTGAAAATGCTGCCGACCGCCAGCTGCTGTGGAGCACCGTGGCAGTTGCCGCGGGTATTGCCGTGCTGTTCGTGATCAAGGACCACCGCATCCTGCGGCGCTACACCTACATTTCCCTGATTGTCAGCGCCATCCTCCTCCTGCTGCCGCTGACACCGTTGGGAACCACCATCAACGGTGCCCGGATCTGGATTAATGTGGGCGGCAGCTCCTTCCAGCCCGGAGAGATCGCCAAGATCACCCTGGCTATATTCTTTGCCGGGTATCTTTCCACCAACCGGGACCTCATTCTCCTGGCGGGCCGGAAGATTGGCCCGCTGCAGCTGCCCCGCATGCAGGACATGGGTCCCATGCTGGTTGCGTGGCTCGTCAGCATCGGGGTGCTGGTGTTCCAGCGGGACCTTGGTTCATCCATCCTCTTCTTCGGCCTGTTTATGGCCATGATCTACGTGGCCACCAGCCGCGTGAGTTGGGTGCTGATCGGAGTGGGCCTGCTCGCTTCGGGCGGATTCATTGCCCTGCAGCTGTTCAGCCACGTTCAGCAGCGCATCCACGGCTGGCTCAACGCTTTTGATCCCGAGGTCTATAACGGGGCCGGTGGAAGCTACCAGGTGGTGCAAGGGCTCTTTGGCCTGGCCAGCGGCGGCCTGGTGGGCACCGGCCTCGGCCAGGGCCGGCCCGATCTGGTGACCTTTGCCAACAGCGACATGATCATTGCCGCCTTAGGGGAGGAACTGGGCCTGATCGGTATCTTCGCCATTGTGCTGATGTACGTCCTGCTGGTCTCGCGCGGATTCCGCGCCGCACTGGGCACCAAGGACGGCTTCGGCAAGCTGCTGGCCTGCGGCCTGTCCTTCACCATTGCCCTGCAGTGCTTCGTGGTTATCGGCGGGGTGACCCGCCTGATCCCGCTAACCGGACTGACCACGCCGTTTATGTCGGCCGGAGGTTCCTCGCTGCTGGCCAACTGGATCATTGTTGCCTTGCTGCTGCTGATTTCCGATGCTTCCCGCCGCCCGGTAGCCACCGGTCCGGTCTCCACAGACATGGTCCCGGCCATGGCAGAATCCCCGATCGGTTCTCCCGCACGCAACCGCCGCACCCCTAAGGAAGGAGTCGAATGAACCAGGCCATCCGTAACAGCTGGGTAGTAGCCCTGGCCATGTTCGTGCTCATCCTCGGGTCGCTGACCTACGTGCAGTTCTTTGCCGCCGAGGAATTGAATGAGAACCCCAGCAACAGCCGCGCCATCTACCGGGACTTCGGCGAGAACCGCGGATCGATCCTGGTGGACGGCAAGGCCATTGCCGAATCCGTTCCGTCCAATGATGAGTTCAATTACCAGCGGGTCTACAACAACCCGGAGCTGTACTCGCACCTGACGGGGTTCTTCAACCTGAACAGCAACACGCAGCTGGAAATGACGATGAACGACGAACTGGCCGGCCAAAGCGACCGCCAGTTCTACGACAGGCTGGTCCAGGTGTTTTCCGGAGCCCAGAGCCAGGGCGCCTCGGTGGAACTGACCATCGACCCGGAACTGCAGAAGATGGCCTATGACCTGATTCCGGACGGCCAGAAGGGCTCCATCGTGATGATGGACCCCAAGACCGGGGACATTCTGGCCATGGTGTCCAAGCCGTCCTATGACACCAATGCCCTCGCGGTGCATGACACCGGTTTGCTGGCCAGCACCATGGACGAGCTGACGGCGGTCCCCGGCCTGTCCCCGTACATCAACCCGGCCACACAGTCCCTGCTCGCCCCCGGTTCCGTGTTCAAGCTGGTGGACACTGCGGCGGCTCTGGAGTCCGGGAAATTCGACGCCGACTCGGTCATCCCCAATCCGCAGTCCTTCATCCTGCCGGGAACCACCACACCGTTGCCGAACTACGTCAGCGGTGCGTGCTCCTCCCGTTCCGAAGCAGACTTCGCCTTCGCCCTCGCCCAGTCCTGCAACACCGTTTTTGCCCAGGTGGCCATTGAGCTGGGCCAGGACAACCTGGCCGCGCAGGCGGAGAAATTCGGCTTCGACCAGCGGCTGAGCATCCCCAACGAAGTTGTTCCCAGCCACTTCCCGGAAAACGAGGACCAGGCCCAGCTGGCCCTGTCCTCCATCGGTCAGGGAAGCGTCACCGCCACCCCGCTGCAGGTGGCCATGATCTCCTCCGCCATCGCCAACAACGGCGTGCAAATGACCCCTAACCTGGTCCGCAGCGTCCGCGCTCCGGATCTGTCCGTGATCGACGAACCCGAACCCAAGGTACTCAACACTTCCGTCAGTCCCGACACTGCCCGGCAGCTCACCGAATGGATGGTGGGGGTTGTTGACAACGGCACCGCCACTGCCGCCCGGATCCCGGGTGTCAAGGTGGCCGGCAAGACCGGCACTGCCGAGGTGGAGGGCCGTGGCGACAATGCCTGGTTCACCGGATTCGCACCGGCCGACGACCCCCAAGTGGTGATTTCCATCGTCATGGAAGACGTGGACCTGACCACCGGTGCCCAATTGACCACTCCAAGCGCGCAGAAACTCCTAGAGGCGGTGTTGAATCAGTGAGGCCTACATCGGGTATCACCTTAGGCGGCAGGTTCCAGCTGACCGACCGTATTGCCATTGGCGGTATGGGCGAGGTCTGGAAGGCACGGGACCTGGTCCTGGGCCGCATTGTCGCCATTAAGATCCTCAAGGAGGAGTACACCGGCGACCCCGGCTTCCTCAACAGGTTCCGTGCGGAGGCCCGCCACACTGCGCTGCTGAACCACCCCGGCATCGCCAACGTCTTCGACTACGGCGAAGAAGAGGGCTCTGCCTACCTGGTCATGGAGCTCGTCCCCGGACAGCCGCTCTCCGCCATCATCGAGCGGGACAAGGTGCTGTCCCCGGACCGGACCCTGTCCATCATCGGCCAGACCGCCACCGCCCTGGCCGTGGCCCACCACCAGGGACTCGTCCACCGCGACGTCAAGCCCGGCAACCTGCTGATCATGCCCGACGGCAAGGTGAAGATCACCGACTTCGGCATTGCCCGCATTGCCGATCAGGTCCCGCTGACGGCTACCGGCCAGGTGATGGGCACCGCCCAGTACCTGGCACCGGAGCAGGCCACCGGACAGCAGGCCACCGGCTCCAGCGACATTTACGCGCTCGGCGTCATCGGTTACGAACTGCTGGCCGGACGCCGCCCGTTCTCGGGTGAGTCGCAGATCGCCATTGCGCTGGCCCAGGTCAATGACACCCCGCCGCCGCTGCCCGCTTCCATCCCGGAGCCGGTCAGGGCCTTGGTCATGTCCATGCTCGCCAAGGATCCTGCCGACCGGCCTGCCGACGCCGAATCGCTCGCCCTGGCCGTTGCGGCCATCCGGCGCGGCGACATCAAGGCCGCCGAAACCGCCGTCCCCGGCATGCTCCTGTTCGCGTCCTCCACCGATGCCATGACCGCACCGGTCCCGACCGCCGGTACATCGGCCACGCGCGTGGTGGACACGGCACCGTCCACCTCCGCCCTGCCTACCGTGGCCGGGGCCACCGTGGCCGGCGACGCCTCTACCGGCCAGCTTGCCGCCTCCCGCGACTGGACGGATGACGACGCCGACGTGGACTACGACGGCGAGGACGACGGCACGGTCGAGGAGGAAAAGCGCCGCCGCAACCCTTGGACCATCCCGCTGATCGCCCTGCTGGTGCTGATCCTGGCCGGGGTAGTGGCGTTCTTCGCCCTGACCGGATCGGATTCGGAGAAGGATCCCAAGCCTGCGGCCAGCTCATCCGCGGCCAGCCCGTCGAAGAGTGCCTCCCCGTCCAAATCACCGTCGAAGTCGCCTTCGGCGACCCCGTCCGATGAAGGCATTGTCCTCGACTCCGCCCAGTATGCGGGCCGGCCCGTCAACGACGTCTACGCCGAGCTCCTGGACCTGGGCCTGCAGGTGAACCGTCTCCCGGTTGCCGATAATGAAGTGCCCGAAGGCATGGTCATTGAGGTCAACCCCTCCGGACGGCTGGATCCCGGATCAGCCGTGACCATCATCTACTCCTCCGGCCCCGAGTTGGTTTCCGTTCCGGCGCTGCAGGGACAGTCCGAAACAGCCGCACGCCAGCGGATTGTTGATGCCGGCCTGGTTCCGGTCAACGGCGGCGTTCAGAGGTCCAATGCTCCGGCAGGAACTGTCGTAGGCGTAAACCCGACCGAAGGCACCGCTGTACCCCAGGGTTCCTCCGTGACGTATTACATCGCGGAAGCCGCACCGGCCCCGCAGCCCACCCCTACCAGCACCCCCACCACAAACGGCGGCGCCAGCATGGGTAATAATTCAGTCCCCGACGGCACCTCTACCGGCAGCTAACAACCATGAGCGCAGACTTCCTCCGAGGGCAGCCCACCCTCAACACCGACAACGTCCTGAACGGACGTTATGAGGTTGGTGAACTGATCGGGCGCGGCGGCATGGCCGACGTCTACCTGGGCCGGGATATCCGGCTGGGACGGACGGTGGCCATCAAGGTGCTGCGCCCCGATTTGGCCCGGGATCCGTTGTTCCAGTCCCGGTTCCGGCGTGAAGCCCAGGCCGTTGCCGGGCTGAATCACCCCTCCGTTGTGTCCGTGTATGACACCGGTGACCAGGAGTCCGCCTCCACGCGCGACGATGTCCGGCTGCCCTACATCGTCATGGAATATGTACCCGGCCGCACCCTGCGCGATCTCCTCAAGGCCGGAGAACTGACCATCGAAAAGTCAGTGGATTATGTCCTGGGCGTCCTGGCTGCCCTGGACTACAGCCACCGCTCCGGCATCGTGCACCGGGACATCAAGCCGGCCAATGTCATGGTGACTGCCGACGGCGGCGTCAAAGTGATGGATTTCGGCATCGCCCGTGCCATGGCCGACTCCGCCGCCACCATGACCCAGACCCAGGCCGTGATCGGAACGGCCCAGTATCTTTCCCCGGAACAGGCCCGGGGAGAGACGGTGGACGCGCGCAGCGACCTTTATTCCGCGGCCTGCCTGCTCTTTGAACTGCTGACCGGACGGCCGCCGTTCACCGGGGAAAGCCCCGTGTCCGTCGCCTATCAGCACGTCCGTGAAATGCCGGTGGCCCCCAGCAGCCTCAACCCGGAGGTTCCCCCCGCCCTGGATGACGTGCTGGAGCGCGGCCTGGCCAAGGACCGCAACCACCGGTACCAGACGGCCCGGGAATTCCGTGAAGCCCTGCTCCCTGCCCGCGACGGCGGTCCCGCTACCGCTGCCACCCAGGCGATAGGCCTGCCTGCCGCAGAGGCACAGCCAGCCCCCGCCGAGGTACCTGCTGAAGAACCGCGCACCCGGGCCATGGCAAAGGTCCTGGCCGGCGGTTCACTGACCGTTGACGACGAACACGGTCCGGACGAGGAGCGCCTGGACATTGGGTCCACGGCGGAGCGGGACCCCCGGCAGAAGGCCCGCAGGAAGGCCTGGACCACAGTGTTCGCTGTCCTGCTGGTCCTGGTCCTGGGTGTGGCCGGTTTTGTCGGCTGGAACATGATCAACGCCAAACCCGCCGCGCCCACTACGGCTACGGTTCCCGTGGTGGAAGGCAAATCCCAAACCGATGCCTTCAACGCGATTGTGGAGGCAGGCTTCCCTGCGCCCACCATCACCGAGGAATACAGCGACAGCGTCGAGGACGGCCTTGCCATCCGCACAACGCCTGCCGCCGGCGCGGACGCGCCGCTGCAAGAGGACATCACCCTGTATATGTCCAAGGGACCCTCAACCGGTGTGATTCCCCAGAACCTGGTGGGAATGACTGAGTCAGGGGCCCGGGACGCCCTGCGGAGCGTGAAACTGGTGGGCGGCGTCACCAAGACCGAAAACAGTTCCACCATGCCGGAGGGACGGGTGCTGCGCACCGAACCTGCGGTGGGCGAAGCCGTTCCCGTTAACACGGAAGTCAACATCATCCTCTCGACCGGCAAGGTCACCGTGCCTGAATTGACAGGTCTTCCCCGAGACCAGGCCGAAGCCAAGCTGCTGGATCCGTCCGTGCTGCTCACCCCGAAAATGGTGGAAGTGGAGTCCGCCGATGTGGCCCCCGGGACGGTCATTTCCCAAAGCGTGGCACCGGGAACCGCTGTGGAACCCCGAACCAGCGTGGTGGTGACGGTGGCCAAGGAGCCGGCGGCACCCAGCCCCACGTCGTCGCCGTCGCCGACCGGCGCCGGCACCATGGGACGCCGCTAAGCGGCGTCCCTGCCCTGGCCGGCGCGGTGGCCGCTAGGCAGCGTGGTTGCCGTGCCCCGCGCGGTTGCCGCCGATCAGCGGGCTGAGCGTAGCGGCGTGGGCCGCGGCTCCGGCCAGCCCCGCGGACTCTAGCCAGTTACCCAGCATCTGGTACCCGCCTTCCGTGAGGACCGACTCAGGATGGAACTGCACACCTGAGAGCGGCGCAGCTGTATGCCGCAGGCCCATGATGATCCCGCTGGCGGTGCGTGCTGTCACTTCGAGCTCGGCGGGCACGCTGTCGGCTACGGCGGCCAGGGAGTGGTAACGGGTGGCGGTCAGGGGGCTGGGCAGCCCCGAAAAGACATCCTGGCCGCTGTGTTCCACCAGTGAGGTCTTGCCGTGCATAAGTTCCGGTGCGTGGGTTACCGTACCGCCGTATGCCTCTGCCAGCGCCTGGTGCCCAAGGCAGATGCCGAGCATGGGCGTCCCGGTAGTTCCGCACCAGCGAATCAGATCGATCGACACCCCTGCTTCGGCCGGGGTTCCGGGGCCGGGGGAGACCAGCACGCCGTTGTGCCCGGCGGCGAGTTCCACTGCCTGGGTGGTGCCCAGATCATCGTTGCGCACCACCGTGGTTTCCGCTCCGAGCTCGCGGAGGTACCCCACGAGCGTGTAGACAAAGCTGTCATAGTTGTCGATCACCAGGATGCGGGTGGTCATAGTGCTAGGAACCGCCAATCGTTGACTCCGTGAAGGATGGGAAAAGGCTGGTCTCGGCGAGCCATGGAAAGACATATTCCATCAGCACCAGCACCGCTGCGGCAATGAGCACCGCAGACAGGAGGATTCGGACCCACAGCGGACCGGGAAGGCGCCGAAAGAGCCATCCGTACATTTTAGCCACCTCCAGCCGCGTTGGCGGCTACGACGTCCGCAATCTCTGCCGGGGGCCCGGCGGAAAGAGGCTGCCAGGAGTCCATCAGTGCATAGGCAATGATCCGTTCCTGGGAACCGAAGCGCGGGTTGCAACTGGTCAGGGTCAGGAACCGTTCCGTGGGCACCACCTCAGGCCTGGCGGGTACGGCGGCCAGGACATCTACCCGGTCCGGAAGCACAATCTGCGTGTTCCGGTAGACGTAGCTGTAGTAGCCGTCCTTTGTCTGCACATAGATCCGGTCTCCCGGCACGAGGGTATGGATGGCGTCCAAGGCCTTCCCGTGGCTTTGCCGGTGTCCGGCTACCGCGAAATTACCCACCCCGCCCGGCATGGCGGTGCCCGTGTAATGTCCAAGGCCCAAAGTGTCCAGGACATCCGGTCCCACCCCGCTGCTCACCGGAACGGCATAGTCCGCACCGAACCGCGGCACGTAGACCACCGCGAAGGTGATGCCGTCCCCCTCGGGCGGAACCGCGACTACGGGGTCGCCGTTTGGGAAAGGTTCCGGCCCTCCCACCGGCGGCGGGTCAACATCCGCAAAGAACTCCTGAACCGCTTGCTGCTGTGACCTGTTGGCTTCCAGATTCGTCCACCAGAGCTGCCAGACCACAAAGAGGGCCAGGACAATGCCAAGGGTTATCAGGAGTTCCCCGGTGATCTGGACCAGCAGGCGCCAACCGGAGCGCGCCGGCCGGGGGCTGGCGTCGCGGCGCTGTTCTGCGCCGACAGCTGGGGAAACTGCCACTATCCTCCTACAGTGCGGGACCTGCGCGGGGACTGACCTATGGGCTTACCGAGCCTAGGATACTCTGCCCCCGGGATTCGCTAGGATGATCAGGAACGGATAGCCGCACCGCATTACGGTTGCCTGACACAGGATCAGTTGTAAAACGAGCTGTGTGTCGGGTTACGGCCCCATCCCGAGTCCGCCACTACAAACCAGCCGGCATTTCCAGAGCCGGTTCCGCCAGGAGGATCCGTGCCTGAGTCCAAGTCCCGCAAGAAGCCGGCCCGTCCGGCAGCCGACCCCCGTGCCAGCCAGGCCGCCAAGCCGAATCCTGTCTGGTACAAGCCCGTGATGTTCGGCCTGATGATCCTCGGCCTCCTGTGGATCATTACGTACTACATCACTCAGGGTGAATTCCCTGTCCCGTCCCTTGGCGCCGCCAACATCCTGGTTGGCTTCGGCATAGCCATTGTCGGCTTCCTGATGACCACACGCTGGCGCTGACCGCTCCGCGGTTTCCCTCCAAGGGGCTTTCCGATGTCCAAGGGCATCCCGGGAAGCCCCTTTTTGTTGTTCCCAGCCAGGCTATCCACCGTTTTCCCCTTGTTCACAGCTTGTGCACTGAGTTATCCACAGGTGTGGGTAACTCTGTGGGTTACATCGGCAACTTCCTTGCCAATAAAGGGATCCAGGTTATCCACACCTGTGGAATTACATGTGTGTAAGTCGCGAAAGCCTATGGATAACCCTGTGGACCACGGTTCCGCCCCGGAAACTACACTGATGTGAGTTATTAACACTGTGGGTATCCCTGTGGATAACTTTTCCGTCTTCTGGGGACAACAGCGCCACCTGCCTCCCGGTTAAAGCAGAGTGCCCGCTGTCAGGGACAGCGGGCACTTAGCAGGGGCGGCACGGATCAGACAGGGGACGGCCACAGGACGGCAGCCAGGACCAGCACCACCACAACTGCAGCCAGCCCCAGGAACTGGACCGTGGAGCGGTTCCTGCCCTTGGGTGCGTAGGCAATGATTGCGGCACAGGCAGCCCCGGTGACCAGGCCGCCTACGTGGGCCTGCCAGGCGATGCCCGGGAAGATGAACCCGATGGCCAGGTTCAGTACCAACAGGATGACCAGGGAACGGAGCTCACCCCGGCGCTGTCGGATCACCACGAACAGTGCGCCGAAGAGGCCGAAGATGGCCCCGGAGGCGCCCACTACGGCAATCCCCGGATCCGCCAGGAAAATGACTCCCACGGAGCCGCCCAGGGCGGAAATCAGGTAGAGCAGGACGAAGCGCGTGCGTCCGAAGAGCGGCTCCAAGCTGCGGCCGAGGAACCACAGGGCATATAGGTTGAAGATGATGTGGACGTAACTCTGCGTTGAGTGCAGGAAGGCGGACGTCAGAAGCCGCCACGGTTCGTAATCAGTGAAGTTGGGCGCGAACGAGAACTCCCGGGTGAACCCGGGAACCACCAGCTGGAGCAGGTACACGACGGCGCACACCACCATGATCGTGATGGTGGCGGCGGGCTTGCCGTTGCCGCTGCGGGCAGGAGTACGGCCGCCGTAAACGGTCCGGTATGCGGGCTGCGTTTTGCGCTGCTGGGCGAAGCAGTCAACGCACTGCACGCCTACGGCGGCATTGTGCTGGCATTCGGGGCAGGTGGGGCGTCCGCAGCGCTGGCACCGGATGTAGCTGACCCGGTCAGGATGGCGGGGACACACAGGAACCTGCGACGCCGGCATTCCGGCGGGCACTCCATAGGACATTGCTCAGAACTCCCGGATTGAGAAAAGGCCCCGGCCGGAGTTCCGGCCGGGGCACCTTCGAACAGGCTAGAGCTGTTCGACGGTAATGCTGTTGATGACCACGTCTTCGGTCGGCTTGTCGCGGCCGTCGGTCGGCACGGCGTTGAGCTGGTCCACGAGGGCACGGGACTCGTCGTCGGCAACCTCGCCGAAGATGGTGTGCTTTCCCTGCAGCCAGGTGGTCGGCACGGAGGTGATGAAGAACTGCGAGCCGTTGGTGCCGCGCCCCATCTGGATTCCGGCGTTGGCCATGGCCAGCTTGTACGGAGTGGCGAAATCAAGGTCGGGGTTGATCTCGTCGTCGAACTGGTAGCCCGGTCCGCCGGTGCCGCGGCCCAGGGGATCGCCGCCCTGGATCATGAAGTCCTTGATGATGCGGTGGAAGATGGTTCCGTCGTAGAGCGGGCGGCTGGTCTTTTCGCCCGTTGCCGGATCGGTCCACTCGATCTCGCCCGTGGCCAGGCCGACAAAGTTCTTGACCGTCTTCGGAGCGTGGTTTCCGAAGAGGTTGATGCGGATGTCGCCCATGGACGTGTGGATGGTTGCTTTTGCTGTAGGAATAGCAGTCATACAGACATTGTTCCACGGCGCTTCTCACGGCGGGCGGAAATGGCCGGGTTCAGCGCACAGTGAAAACCGCGCCCTGTCAGCGCCTCTGATAGCAGAGAACTGCGAGAACACGTAGGCTAAGGCTGAAACGACACTATCCCGGGAGGTAGTTTTGAAGAAGGACCGCATCACCCATGATCTTGAAGCCAACGTGGCCGCAGGCCTCGTAACGGCACGCGACTGGGCTTCGCCCAAGGTGGAGGCAGCCAAGGGCTGGGCCGTTCCGCGCATCGAGAAGGGGATTGAAACCGCATCCCCGAAGATCCAGGACGGTATCAAGCGCGCCGCTGACGAACTGGCACAGGGCGTTGCCACGGTAACGCCCCGCATCCAGGGCGGGCTTGAGAAGGTCGGGCCGCGGATCAGCCACGCAGTCGACGAAGCCGCTCCGCGCATCCAGAGCACCCTGGACCGCGCCACGCCGGCCCTGAACACCGCCAAGGACCGCGTAGTGGATGACTATCTTCCGGCCCTTTCCACCCGCATCGGGGTGGCGGCGGACAACGTTTCGCGCAGCCTGACGGCGGCCAACGTGCCTGTTCAGACCGCTGTTTCCAAGGTCACCGGCAACAAGAAGGCCCTGAAGCGTGCGCAGAAGGCGGCCGCACAGGCAGCCAAGCAGGCCCGCAAGAACCAGAAGAGCGGCGGCAAGGGCTGGCTGGTCTTCGGGATCATCGCCGCAGCCGTGACCGCCGGCGTAGCGGCCTGGCGGGCATCCCGTCCGGTCGAGGATCCGTGGAAGACACCGGCACCCAAGCCCGCAGCTGCCACTCCTGCCACTGCACCGGCCCCTGCCGCCGCGACGTCGGCCCCGGCAAAGCCTGCCGAACCCACTACTCCGGCTCCGGTCGAGGTGCCCAAGCCGAAGTCTGCTGCCGCACCCAAGCCCGCTGAAAAGGCGGGGGAGAACGTAAAGGCCGCTTCCTCCGAGACCAAGGAAACCGTTGCAAGCATCAAGGAAGCAGCTGAGCGTGCTGCTTCCCGCAGCGGCGAGAAGGTTTCCGAAGCCGGCAAGCACTCCAAGGAGGCTGCCAGCGGGGCAAAGGAAGCCGCAAAGCCCTCCGGCGCCCACTCGGAGAACAACACCGGCAAGAAGTAACACCTGCAACGGGTAATACCGTGCAGCAGCCGGTTTGGCGGTTAACGAACAGCCGTGAAACCCCTATAAGGAGGGTCCCGCCAAGCGGGGCCCTCCTTATGTTGTACCGGCGCTCGTCAGGCCTGGACGTCCCCTCCGAGTGCCGGCGGGGCCGGGGGAACCGGTTCGGTCCCCGAGCGGCGGCGCACCCGCCCCTGGCCGGCCACCACCACGGCCAGTCCCGCCAGGATGAGGCCCAGGCCGGCGTACGTACCCGCGGGCAGCTGCTCGTGCAGGAAAACGGCCGCCAGGACCGCTGCTCCGGGAATCTCCAGCAGGATGATCATGGAGACCACCAGCGGACTGATGACCGCCAGCAGGTGGTTGAAGACAGAGTGCCCGAGGATCTGTGCCACTACCGTCACCCCGAGGATTCCCAGCCAGGCGGCGGGCGGAAAACCGATGAGGGGCTGTCTGAAGGCCGCGCAGAGGACCAGCAGCAGCAGCGCGCAGGCCCCATAGCAGAGCGTGGTGTACGTGCCCGTGGACATGGACTCCCGCGCCTTCCCGCCGGCAATGGTGTAGACGCCGGCCAGAGCCCCGCCGGCAACTGCCAGGAGATCCCCGGTGAGGGCCTGGCCGGACAGGCCCAGGTCAAACCCGGAGATCACTACGACTCCCGCGAATGAGGCCGCCAGTCCGGCCAGCACCATCGGCGCGACCCGGATACCGCGAAGGACGTTGAACAGGGCGATCCACCCGGCCTGTAGGCAGACCAGCGCGGTGGCGGCAGCCACCGACGTCAGTTGCAGGGCAGTGATAAAACAGGCGAAGTGCAGGGCCAGCGCCACGGCCGCCACCGCGGTCCACTTATAGTCCCGGGCGCTCAGCCGGCTGAATTCCCGACGTCGGCCCAGGGCGGCCGGACCGCCCATGAGTACCGCCCCCAAAGCGTTGCGCCAGAAGGCTATGGCCAGGGCAGGGGCGGCCGTGGCCGCCATGATGGGGCCGGATGCGGAGACGCCCAGCACGCCCACTGCCGCCAGGAAAATATTCACAGGCCAACATTAGTGCAGCGTCAGCGGCCCGGGAGGCCACAAGGGCGGCAAACGCAGAAGGTCCCCGCTCCAGGAGAGCGGGGACCTTCTGTTCTTTCGGTGGAGGCACGGGGACTCGAACCCCGAACCCCCTGCTTGCAAAGCAGGTGCGCTACCAATTGCGCCATGCCCCCGAAAGGAGAACTTATCCAGTATAACCTACCGTTTCCGGTTCGGTTACCGGCCTTTGGAGTTAGCCGACCTTGTCGGTCGCGTCCTTCCAGACGGCCTTCTCTGTGGCAGTTTCCTGCCACTTTTTGTAGGCGAAGATTCCTGCAGCCGCCGCTGCCATAACTGTCAGCAACTTCTTCACGGAATTTCCTCCTGCCATTGTGGTCCACCTTTTGCAAGGTGTTCCGTGGGCGTACCAGGACTTGAACCTGGGACCTCTTCGTTATCAGCGAAGCGCTCTAACCGCCTGAGCTATACGCCCCGAACCTCTTCGGGCCGAGATAAGACTCTACCGCACCTTTTCTCCGGGGCCAAATCGGGAGGTTTTCCGGTTCCGGACGGGCTGTGGCAGCCCGTCCGGAACCGGAAGGATCAGTCGTCCGTCAGGGTGACGCCAATGCCGCCCACAAGGGTGGACGCGATGTTGTAAAGCACTGCCGCCAGCATGGACAGGGCGGTCAGCAGCAGGACGTTCACCACGGCGATGATGGTGGCAAAGGACACCACCTGGCCCAGGGACGCGAAGTCACGGAGGTCGAAGCCTCCGGACTCAGTGCCGGCAATCTCACCCAGCAGCGAGTTGACGCGGTCGAAGATACCGGTCAGGTCCAGCACCGTCCACAGCACGATGGCTGCCACCACGGTCACAACGCCAAGGGCGACGGACAGCAGGAAGGCCATCTTGAGGACGGACCAGGGATCGATTTTGCTGACCAGCAGGCGGGCCTTGCGTGCCTTGGCCTTGGGTGCGGGCTTCACCAGCGGCTGGCGGTTCCCCGAGGCGCTCTGACCGCTTCCAGGACGCTGGGCCGGCCGTGCCGGGGCCTTCACCCGCGGCCCGCCGCCCGAGGACGACCTAGGGCTTGAGTTGGTCGAGCTCACTCGCTACCTCCATCTTGTGCTGACTGTGCATCGGGCGCAGCCGTTTCGTCTGTAGACAACGGTACTTCATCGCCTGTGGCGGCCACAGGTTCGGTTCCGGCGGTGACCGGCGATGTTTCGTCTTCCCCGTCCTCTTCCACAGCCAGGTCCCGTTCGGAGTTCCGGGCAACGGCGATGATCCGGTCGTTCTTGTCCGGCTTGGCGAAGATTACGCCCATGGTGTCGCGGCCCTTGGCCGGCACACCGGTCACGGAGGAGCGGACTACCTTGCCGCCCTGCATTACCACCAGGACCTCGTCTTCCTCCTGCACCACCATGGCGCCTACCAGGTGGCCCCGTTCCTCGGCGAGCTTGCCCACCTTGATACCGAGTCCGCCACGGCCCTGGACGCGGTATTCGTCGGAACTGGTCCGCTTGGCGTAGCCGCCTTCGGTCACGGTGAAGACGAAGGAGTCTTCGGTCACGACGTCGGCGGCCAGGAGTTCGTCGTCCTCGCGGAACTTCATCCCGGTGACGCCCGAGGTGGCACGGCCCATGGGGCGCAGCGCGTCGTCGGTAGCCGTAAACCGCAGCGACTGGCCCATCTTGGAGACGAGCATCAGGTCATCGGTTTCGGAAACCAGCTGCGCGGACACCAGTTCGTCGCCGTCGCGCAGGTTGATGGCGATGACGCCGGCGGACCGGTTCGTGTCATAGTCCGCCAGCCGGGTCTTCTTCACCAGGCCGCGCTTGGTGGCGAGCACCAGGTACGGAGCCGTGTCGTAGTCCGGCAGGGCAAGCACCTGGGCAATGTGCTCGTCCGGCTGGAAGGCCAGCAGATTGGCCACGTGCTGGCCCTTGGCATCCCGGCCGCCTTCGGCCAGTTCGTAGGCCTTGGCCCGGTAAACGCGGCCCAGGTTCGTGAAGAACAGCAGCCAGTGGTGCGTGGTGGTGACGAAGAAGTGCTCGACGACGTCGTCACCGCGCAGCTGTGCGCCGCGGATTCCCTTGCCGCCTCGGGCCTGCTGGCGGTAGTTGTCGCTGCGGGTCCGCTTGACGTAGCCGCCGCGGGTAATGGTGACCACCATTTCCTCTTCGGGAATGAGGTCCTCCATGCTCATGTCGCCGTCGTAGCCCATGAGGACCTGCGTGCGACGGTCGTCGCCGTACTTGTCGGCGATTTCCTGCAGTTCCTCGCTGACAATCTGCCGCTGGCGTTCTTCGGACGCCAGGATGACGTTGTACTCGGCAATCTCCGCTTCGAGCTTGGCGTGCTGGTCCTGGATCTTCTGGCGTTCCAGGGCGGCCAGTCGGCGCAGCTGCATGTCCAGGATGGCCTGGGACTGGATCTCATCGATTTCCAGCAGGCCCATCAGGCCGTTGCGGGCATCCTCCACGGTGGAGGAGCGGCGGATGAGGGCGATGACCTCGTCCAGCGCATCCAGCGCCTTGAGCAGGCCGCGCAGGATGTGTGCGGCTTCTTCTGCCTTGCGGAGCCGGTAGCGGGTGCGGCGGACAATCACTTCGAGCTGGTGGGTAACCCAGTGCCGGATAAAAGCGTCCAGGCTCAGGGTGCGGGGCACCCCGTCCACAATGGCCAGCATGTTGGCACCGAAGTTTTCCTGCAGCTGCGTGTGCTTGTACAGGTTGTTCAGGACCACCTTGGCCACGGCGTCGCGCTTGAGCACGATCACCAGGCGCTGGCCGGTACGGCCCGAGGTCTCGTCGCGCATGTCGGCGATGCCGGTGATCTTGCCGTCCTTGACCAGTTCGGCAATCTTGACGGCCAGGTTGTCCGGGTTGGCCTGGTAGGGGAGTTCGGTGACCACCAGGCAGGTGCGGCCCTGGAGTTCCTCCACGTTGACCACGGCGCGCATGGTGATGGAGCCGCGGCCGGTGCGGTAGGCATCTTCGATGCCCTTGTGGCCCAGAATGGTGGCGCCGGTGGGGAAGTCCGGGCCCTTGATCCGGCGGATCAGTTCCTCGAGCAGCACATCGTGCGGGGCCTCGGGGTTCTGCAGGTACCACTGGACACCGTCGACAACCTCGCGCAGGTTGTGCGGCGGGATGTTCGTGGCCATGCCCACGGCAATGCCGGAGGAACCGTTGACCAGCAGGTTCGGGAACCTGGAGGGCAGAATGGTCGGTTCCTGGTTGCGGCCGTCGTAGTTGTCCTGGAAGTCGACGGTTTCCTCGTCGATGTCCCGGACCATTTCCATGGCCAGCGGGGCCATCTTGGTCTCGGTGTACCGGGGTGCTGCGGCGCCGTCGTTGCCGGGGGAGCCGAAGTTGCCCTGGCCCAGGGCCAGCGGGTAGCGCATGGTCCAGTCCTGGATCAGGCGCACCAGCGCATCGTAGATGGCGGAGTCGCCGTGCGGGTGGTACTGGCCCATGACCTCGCCCACCACGCGGGCACACTTGTTGAAGGAACGGTCCGGGCGGTAGCCGCCGTCGAACATCGCGTACAGCACGCGGCGGTGCACGGGCTTGAGCCCGTCCCGCACGTCCGGCAGGGCGCGACCCACGATGACCGCCATGGCGTAGTCAAGGTAGGAGCGCTGCATTTCGGTCTGCAGGTCGATCTGCTCAACCCGGTCGGTCAGCGCGGTCCCGGCCAGGGGAGCCTCGTCCCCGGTTGCCTCGGGAATCTCATCACTCATTGGTTCTGCTTCCGTTCTAAGTCGCTAAAGTCCATGCTTGCCGGCCGCGGGATGCCGGCGAATCCGCTAGATGTCCAGGAAGCGCACGTCCTTGGCGTTCTGCTGGATGAAGCTGCGGCGGGACTCGACGTCTTCGCCCATCAGGACCGAGAAAACCTGGTCCACGGCTGCGGCGTCGTCCATGGTGACCTGCAGCAGGGTGCGGTGGTCCGGATCCATGGTGGTGTCCCACAGCTCGGTGTAGTCCATTTCACCAAGGCCCTTGTAGCGCTGGATACCGTTTTCCTTCGGCAGCCGCTGGTTGTTCGCCAGGCCGCGCGCAATCACTTCGTCCCGTTCCCGGTCGCTGTAGACGTAGTCGTGGGCGTGGTTGGACCACTTGATCCGGTACAGCGGCGGCTGCGCCAGGTACACGTACCCGTTCTCGATCAGCGGGCGCATGTAGCGGAACAGCAGCGTGAGCAGCAGCGTGGTGATGTGCTGGCCGTCGACGTCGGCATCGGCCATCAGCACGATCTTGTGGTAGCGGGCCTTTTCCACGTCGAAGTCCTCGCCGATGCCCGCGCCGAAGGCGGTAATCATGGCCTGCACCTCGGCGTTGCTCAGGGCGCGGTCGAGGCGGGCACGTTCCACGTTCAGGATCTTGCCGCGCAGCGGCAGGATCGCCTGCGTTTCGGGGTTGCGGCCGCGGACGGCCGAGCCGCCTGCCGAGTCACCCTCCACAATGTAGATTTCGGACTTCGACGGGTCCTTCGAGGAGCAGTCCTTGAGCTTGCCGGGCATGCCGCCGGATTCCAGCAGGCCCTTGCGCCGGGTGGATTCACGCGCCTTCCGGGCAGCCAGGCGGGCCTGGGAGGCCTGGATGGACTTGCGGATGACGTCGCGGGCCGGGCCGGGGTTACGTTCGAGCCAGTCGCCGAGCTGGTCGGTGACTACCCGCTGCACAAAGCCCTTGACCTCGGAGTTGCCCAGCTTGGTCTTGGTCTGGCCTTCGAACTGCGGTTCGGCCAGCTTGACCGAAATGACGGCGGTCAGGCCTTCGCGGATGTCGTCGCCGGTGAGGTTGTCATCCTTTTCCTTGATGATGTTCTTCTCACGGGCGTACCGGTTGATCAGCGACGTCATGGCGGCGCGGAAGCCCTCTTCGTGGGTTCCGCCCTCATGGGTGTTGATGGTGTTCGCGTAGGTGTGGACGCTCTCCGAGTAGGCGGTGGTCCACTGCATGGCCATTTCCACGGCCATCTTCTTGTCCGAATCCTCGGTTTCGAAGGCGATGACGTCGTTGTGGACCACCTCCACCTTCTTCGAGGAGTTCAGGTGCTTGACGTAGTCCAGCAGCCCGTCCGCGTAGAGGTAATCCACCATGCGGTGCTTGGGAGCGGCTTCTTCGGCACCGTCGGAGGCCTCGGTAATCTCCTCGGCCTCTTCTTCCAGGGTCCGCTCGTCGGTGAGCCGGATCCGCAGGCCCTTGTTCAGGAAGGCCATCTGCTGGAAACGGGCACGCAGGGTTTCGAAGTCGAACTCGGTGGTCTCGAAGATCTCGGGGTCCGGGTAGAACGTCTGGGTGGTACCGGTTTCCTCGGTGGGTTCGCCCTTGCGCAGTTCGCCCACGGGGTGGCCGCCGTTGGCGAAGCTCTGGTGCCAGGTGAATCCCTGCCGCCGGACTTCGGTCTCGACGCGTGCAGACAGTGCGTTGACCACGGAAATGCCCACGCCGTGCAGGCCGCCGGACACGGCGTAGCCGCCGCCGCCGAACTTGCCGCCGGCGTGCAGGATGGTCATAACCACCTGGACCGTGGGGATGCCTTCGGTCGGATGGAGGTCAACGGGGATGCCGCGGCCGTTGTCCGTGACGCGGACGCCGCCGTCGGCCTGCAGGACAACCTCAATGTGGTCGCAGTAACCGGCCAGCGCCTCATCGACGGAGTTGTCCACCACTTCATACACCAGGTGGTGCAGGCCGCGGGGGCCGGTGGAACCGATGTACATGCCGGGACGCTTGCGGACGGCCTCGAGGCCTTCCAGAACGGTGATCTCGTTGGCGCCGTACTCCACGGGGGTGGAATTTTCCACAGCGGTGTGATCCTCTGGTGTTACCTCTGAGTTGTCCATCTCATTGTCGTTAGCCACAGGTGCTGTCGACTCCTCTTGTGTTCGTCAGAATTGAAGCCTCCCCAGCGGACAGGCATCTCCACTCTCAATTCTACCGCGCCCGGAGCCCCAAACCTGTCCAAAACACCCCCTGACAGGCCACTAATGACGGTTTGCAGGCAACCGCAGCGCCCTGGATAAGGCCGGATACCGGCACGGGGGGTTTAAAGCCCCTGACCGGCTCCTGTCGGGGCTCGGATTCTTCATTACGCGCCGATGCCGGTGGCCCCGGTCACGTGCGCGCACCGCTGCTGAGGGGATTATCCGTACGTGTCGCGCGGGCCGCGGCCCTTGACGCTTCGCATGCCCTTGCGCCAGTTCGGTGCGGCCGGGCCGATGACATCGATCTTGGTGACGACGCCGGGCCCGAGCTCCGCGTCGAACCGGGCAATCAGGGTGTCCCGCAGCAGCCGGAGCTGGGTTGCCCAGGCCGTGGAATCGCAGCGGACCTGGACCGTGGTGTCGGAAAAGGATTCCGGCTTGCAGTGGGCACTGACTTCACTGCCCACCAGTTCCTCCCAGCGGGAAATCACCGACCCCACGGCAACGGGCGAGTTCCAGCCGCGTTCACTGACAAACCGGGTGAAGACCTTTCCGAGGCCCTGCGGATCCCGTCCCACGTATTCACCGGGGACAAAGGGGGCCTGTTGCCGGCGGCCGGCCTTGCGGCGCGTGGCGGGCGTGCGCTGGTTTCCCCGGGCCAGCGCTGCCTGGCGCATGCGGTTCAGCTGTTCCCGCGCGGCATCGGGGCGTTCATCCGGGTTATCGGCCCCCGGCCGGCCCGGCTCCGGCAGGCTGCTGTCAGGAGACGGGCACACTGATGCCTCCCGGGACCACTGTGATGATGCGGCCTGCCAAAGCCTCGGGAATGTCGTCACCGACGGCGGCGGTCACCAGGACCTGCTCGGCGCCGGCAACAATTCCGGCCAGGCGGCGGCGCCGCTGGACATCCAGCTCGGCGAACACATCATCAAGAATGAGGATGGGTCCGGCACCGGGGGTGGGGTCGTCGCTGGTCAGCAGGTAATACGAGCCCAGGCGCAGCGCCAGGGCAAAGGACCAGGTTTCCCCGTGCGAGGCGTATCCCTTGGCCGGTGCCTGCCCCAGGATCAGCTCCAGCTCGTCCCGGTGCGGGCCCACCAGCGAAATCCCGCGTTCGATCTCACGGCGGCGGTTGGCGCTGAAGGCCTGCAGGAAGCGCTCGGTCAACTCGTCGGGGCCGAGGGCATACAGCTCGTCCGGGTCCTGCGCGCCCTCCACCGCGCCGTCGTCGTTCACCGTCCCCTGCAGGGTGGAGCGGTACACCGCCCGAGCTTCCTTTGAGCCGTCGGTCAGGTCCCGGTAAGCCGCCTGCAGGTGCGGCTGCAACCGCTGCAGGGCCTGGAGCCGGGCTGCCACGAGGCGGGCTCCGGCTACTGCCATGTGCTGGTCCCAGACCTCCAGGGTGGCCTCATGCGCGGAGGTGAAACGACCGGCTGCCCGTGCGGATTTCAGCAGGGCGTTGCGTTGCTTCAGGACGCGCTCATAGTCGGCCCGCGTGGCGGCATGGTGGGGGACCAGGGAAACAATCAGTTCATCCAGGAAACGGCGACGGCTGCCCGGATCGCCCTTGACCAGGGCAAGGTCTTCCGGGGCGAACAGCACGGTGCGGCACAGGCCCAGGATTTCACGCGCCCGCACCGGATTGGCACGGTTGATCCGTGCCCGGTTGCTGCGGCCCGGATTCAGTTCAAGTTCCACTGAGGTGGCCTGGCTGCCGCGGACCAGGCGCGCCCGGACGAGTGCCTGCCCGGCGTCGAAATTCACCAGCGGGGCATCGGTGCTGACCCGGTGGGAGGAAAGCGTCGCAAGGTAACCGATTGCCTCGACGATGTTGGTTTTTCCCGTCCCGTTGGGTCCCACGAAGACCGTAACCCCGGGTGCGAGCTTCACGTCCAATTGCGGATAGCTGCGGAACCCGGTCAGGGACAGGTGGTCAACATACATCGGTTACTGCTTTCTCCCATCCTGTCGGCATCCCCTTCCATTCCACCTTACGCGGTCCGCCGGTCACGATCCCGGCGCGTCCCCGTCCGGCTTTTGCACGGCATGGCCGCCGAACTGCCGGCGCAGGGCCGCGACCATCTTCATGGCCGGGGCATCGGGCTGCCGGGAGGCGAACCTTGCATACAGTGCGGCTGTAATCGCAGGAGCCGGAATGCCTGCGGCGACGGCTTCCTGCACCGTCCACCGGCCCTCCCCCGAATCCTCCGCGCGGCCGGCAACCTGGCTGAGTCCGGGGTCTTCCTTGAGCGCTGCCACCGCCAAGTCGAGGAGCCAGGACCGCACCACGGTCCCGTGCTGCCAGGCAGCCAGGATTCCCGGGACGTCCTCGATGATGTCCTTGGCCTCGAGCAGCTCATAGCCTTCGGCGTAGGACTGCATCAGACCGTATTCGATGCCGTTGTGCACCATTTTGGCGTAGTGCCCTGCACCGGTGCTGCCGGCATGGACAAAACCGTGCGCCAGTTCCCCTGCAGGACGGAGTGCCTGGAAGACGGGCAGGGCCCGTTCCACATCCAGGCGGTCCCCGCCGACCATCAATCCGTAGCCGTCGTCCTGCCCGTGGATGCCGCCGGAAACCCCGCAGTCGAGGAAGCGGATACCCCTCCGGCCAAGCACCGCCGCTGACGCCAGATCGTCACTGAACCGGGAGTTGCCGCCGTCGATCACCAGGTCATCCGGGTCAAGTACCTCGGCCAGTTCCGCAATGGTTCCGGCAGTGGCATCACCGGCCGGGACCATCACCCAGACAATGCGCGGCACCGGCAGCTCCGCCACCAGTTCAGACAGGGACCCGACGTCACTATGGACGGGGTCCCTGTCAAATCCTGTTACGTCGACATTGTTACGGCGCAGTCTTGTCCGCATTCCATAACCCATTTTCCCGAGTCCGATGAGGCCGATATGCATGTCAGCTTCTCTCTGGTTGGGTCCTGGGTCCGCGGAGCCCCGGGCCGCCTTATTGGTTAGGCAGGCGCACCGGCATCAACAGGTACCGGTAATCTGCCTGGTCCTCGCCGGTGAGTTCTTCCTGGGCCGAGATCACTGCCGGCTTGGGAGGAGTGGTAAAGGAGAACCGCACGTACTTGCTCGGGAAGGCACCGAGGCCCTCGCTGAGGTAATGCGGGTTGAAGGCGACCGTAATGTCGTCGCCGACAAGTGCTGCTTCAAGTGCTTCCGAAGCCTGCGCATCCTCGCCGGTGCCGGCATCCAGGGTGAGCTGGCCATCGGTGAACGCCAGCCGGACCGGGGTATTGCGCTCTGCGACCAGGGACACGCGGCGGACAGCTTCCACCAGGGCGTGGGTTTCCACAGTGGCGTGGATAGGCGTGTTTTCGGGGAAGAGGGAACGGATCTTGGGGTAGTCACCGTCCACCAGCAGCGAGGTGGTGCGCCGTCCTCCGCTTTCAAACCCGATGAGTTCGCTGTCATCCGAGAGGGCGATGTTCAGGTCCCCGGCTCCGCCGAGGGTTTTCGCGACCTCGTTCAGGGTCTTGGCCTTGACCAGGGCACTGGTGGAAATGCCGGGAGTTGCCGGCTTCCAAGCCAGCTCGCGCAGGGCGAGCCGGTAACGGTCAGTGGCCAGGAAGGTGATCAGATCGTCTTCGATTTCCATCCGGACGCCGGTCAGGATGGGCAGTGTGTCATCCCGGCTGGCCGCAATGATGACCTGGGAGACGGCCTGTGCAAAGGCATCTCCGTCCACCACACCGCTGACCTCGGGGAGTGCCGGCAGCTCGGGGTATTCGGCCTCGGGCATGGTGGCCAGGTTGAAGCGGCTGTTGCGGCAGGTCAGGGTCACCTTCGCGCCGTCGGTCTCCACCTCGACCGGAGCTGAAGGCAGGCTGCGGCAGATCTCTGCCAGCAGGCGGCCGGACACCAGGATGGTGCCTTCTTCACTGACATCCGCGGGGATCTGCAGGCGGGCCGAAATCTCGTAGTCAAAGCTGGCCAGGCTCAGGGAACCGTTTTCGGCCTTGATAAGCAGCCCCGAAAGGACAGGAACCGGCGGGCGCGGGGACAGGGAACGTGCTGTCCACGTGACGGCCTCTGCCAGGACATCCCGCTCAACTCTGAACTTCACTGAAGGGTGCCGCCTTTCGCAACGTACTTCTCAGTACAACTGAACTACAACTGAACTTGTCGTCAGGAACTCGAGGCGAGTTCCTGAGGTGGAACGTGGTGAAACTTCACCGGTGGCATTCGGACCGGCGTCTGGAGAGACAGGTATCCGGCCGGGATGTCTCATCCATGGCGCGGAACCGTACCGGGTTGCATGCGAATGACAACCATACTCTGTGACAGCTTAGCCCGGTCCGGGGTGAGGCTGCACCGGGTTTGTGATTCATCCCCGTCTGCGACGCAGACGCCTCTTGATCGTTGATGTTTTTGGATCATCGATGTCCGGGTGGTTCGAGGGGTCTTGAGCTTAGTTGTTATTTGGTGGAACCGAATTTCTTAAGATCCGTAGTGTTAATAACTCCTGTGGATACTGTGGATAACCCGTCGCCTTCCCGGGCCCCGGCTGTTTAAGCCTGTTGATAACCTGTGGATCCGCTGCAGCCGCTGTCCGGCGGGCTGTTGGAAACTTTTCGAGGGTTCCGCGTATCCACAGGCAACTGTGGGGAAACACGGGTTGTCCACCGGGTTATCCACACCCTTGTCCACAAATGTTAATTTTGAGCCCCTGCGGGGCTCTTCCCGGACCCGTGCTCAGGCCTCGCGCTGCTGCTGCTTGATGCGGTTGGTCAGTTCGGTCACCTGGTTGTAGATGGCCCGCCGTTCCGCCATCAGTTCGCGGATTTTCCGGTCCGCGTGGATCACCGTTGTGTGGTCCCGCCCGCCGAGTTCCTGTCCGATCTTCGGCAGCGACATATCGGTAAGCTCCCGGCACAGGTACATGGCGATCTGCCGCGCCGTCACCAGCGTGCGGGTGCGCGACTTGCTGCACAGTTCCTCGAGGCTGATCTGGAAGTAGGCCGCGGTCTGCCCAAGGATGGAAGCTGCGGTGATTTCCTGCGCACCGTCGTCGGTGATCAGGTCCTTGAGCACGATTTCGGCCAGCCCTACGTCGACCTGCTGGCGGTTGAGGCTGGCAAATGCTGTGACGCGGATCAGGGCGCCCTCAAGTTCGCGGATGTTCGTGGAGATCTTGGACGCGATGTACTCCAGGACATCGTCCGGTGCGCTCAGGCTGTCGCCGATGGCCTTCTTTCGGAGGATGGCGATCCGGGTTTCCAGTTCCGGCGGCTGCACGTCGGTCAGCAGGCCCCACTCGAACCGCGACCTCATCCGTTCCTCAAACCCGGACAACTGCTTGGGCGGCAGGTCGGAGGTAATAACCACCTGCTTGTTGTGGTTGTGCAGTGCGTTAAAGGTGTGGAAGAACTCTTCCTGCGTGGCGTCCTTGTTGGCAAGGAACTGGATGTCGTCAATGAGCAGGATGTCGACGTTGCGGTAGAGCTGCTTGAAGCTGGCACCTTCGTCGTACCGGATCGAGTTGATGAAGTCGTTCGTGAACTCTTCCGAATTGACGTACCGGACCCGGATCCCGGTGTACAGGTGACGGGCGTAATGGCCGATGGCGTGCAGCAGGTGGGTTTTGCCCAGCCCGGAGTCGCCGTAAATGAACAAGGGGTTGTAGGCCTTGGCCGGAGCTTCGGCCACGGCAACGGCGGCCGCGTGGGCAAAGCGGTTGGAGGAACCGATAACGAAGGTTTCGAAGACGTACTTGGGGTTGAGGCGTCCGAATTCCTGGCTGGTGCTGGGCGGAGTGGGCGACGGCGCGCTCTCGCCGGAGGGAACGGGACTCGGCGCTGCCGGCTCCTCTTCGGGTTCCGGCTCGGCCTCGACGGGCGTGAGGTCGGCGTCGATCACGAAGGCGCACTGGATGTCGGCTTGGAAGACGCCGCGAAGGACTTCGTCCAGGATGTTCTTCAGCTGGGTCTGCAGTACTTCACGGGTCAGCTCATTGGGTACGGCAACCAGCAACGTGGTGCCGATGAGCCCCTGCGCCTGTGCAAGCACCACGAATCCACGCTGCCGGGGAGTGACCCTGTCGTCGGTCTCCAGGGTCCGAATGACCTTGCGCCAGGAGCTGCCAACATCGTTGATTTCGTCCGTACCCACAAAAACCTCTCGTGACGCCTCGCGGCTGTCTAAGAAAAACCAGGGATCCCGGCGGGGATCCCGTCACTCCATCCACAGAGTTATGCACAGATAGTGGATAAAGTACCCGTCGCCAAGCCTAGAGGATGATTTCCCGTCGTGGTAGCTGGAAATCCGCCGGATCAAGGGCTTGTCGGCTGTCTCACAGCCCCGGGTGGCTCGGGATACCCACAGCAGTTGTCCACAGGTGTTGAAAAAGTGCGGTGCACAGCCGGTGCACTCCCGGTTTGACTGGTGTGCCGGTCTCACCTAACGTTGAGTAGTCCTTTGTGTCTGCTATCTGTACTCACACATGCCCTGCAGGGGTTCTGGAAATCAGGGTCCAGGTCCGGGCGAGTACAGACAGACACATGAAAAAAGCGCCGCTTGTTCTTCCCCCTTGTCGCAACAAGTGCCGGCGCGACTCAAGATTGTCTTGGAGTAACTACCGTGAGCAAGCGGACTTTTCAGCCGAATAACCGCCGTCGTGCCAAGAAGCACGGCTTCCGCCTTCGCATGCGTACCCGTGCCGGCCGTGCCATCCTTTCTGCACGCCGTGGCAAGGGCCGCACCGAACTGTCGGCCTAAATAACCTCAAAGTTTGTCGATGCTGCCTCTTAGCAGCTCTACCCCGGATTCCAGGTGGTCCCAATGCTGGCCGTAAGGAACCGGGTAAGGGTATCGGCGGACTTTTCTCGTACTGTACGTTCCGGTGCCCGAAGTGGGCGCCGGAACGTAGTGCTATATGCGGTGCCTACCGGTGCGAATCCGACCCGCATTGGCTTCATTGTGTCCAAATCCGTCGGGAACGCGGTGACACGCAACCTCGTTAAGAGAAGACTGAGGGAAGCGGCAGCGCAGAGCCTTGCTCTCTACCCGACCGGACTGGACGTGGTGGTGCGGGCGCTGCCTTCGTCGGCGTCGTCGTCGTGGCAGGCACTCAGTGCGGATTACCACAGCGCCTTGAACGCCTGTATAGACAAACTTGCGCAGCGCAACAGCCAGGCAGGGAGGATGAGCCAGCAATGAGGGACTCCGGATCGTATCCGTTGAGGGCCTTGATTGCTGTTGCCCGGTTCCTTTGGAACCTCCCCCGCCTGGTTCTCATCGGCCTGCTGATTGCCTACCGTAAGACCGTCTCCCCGCTGTACGGTCCGGTTTGCCGATTTTTCCCTTCGTGTTCCGCATATGCCCTCGAAGCAGTCACCGTCCATGGAGCCGTCAAGGGTTCGTGGTTGGCTTTCCGTCGGCTGATCCGTTGCCATCCCTGGAACGGCGGCGGCGTGGACCACGTACCTGAAGGACACCGGATTTGGGACACAAAGAAGGTCCCGAGGATCATTGTGCTGAATCATCCCGTGATTCCAGCCGACGAAGACAGCCGCTCGGCGGCCTGAGGAGAGTAAATGGGTTTCTTCGAGACGATACTGTTCCCCTTTAAGTGGGTAGTGTCATGGATCATGTGGATCTTCCACGAGGGATTCGTTTTCCTCGGGATGGATGCCGCATCGGGTTGGACCTGGACGCTGTCCATCATCGGCCTGGTGATCGTGATCCGCGCCGCACTGATCCCGGTCTTCGTCAAGCAGATCAAGGCACAGCGCGGCATGCAGTCCCTGCAGCCGGACCTGAAGAAACTGCAGCAGAAGTACAAGGGCAAGACCGATCAGCTCTCCCGTCAGGCCATGACGCAGGAGCAGATGGCGCTGTACAAGAAGCACGGCACCAACCCGTTTGCCGCCTGCCTGCCCATGCTGATCCAGATGCCCTTCTTCTTTGCACTGTTCCAGGTGCTGAACGGTGTTTCGAAGGCCAGCGCCGGCGGTGACCACATCGGCGCCCTGTCTTCACAGGCCATCCAGCAGTTTGACGAGGCCACCATCCTCGGTGCTCCGCTCTCCTCCTCGCTGCTGCACGGCGGCGGCGGCGACGGCCAGGTTGCCGTTGTCATCCTGTCGATCGTGATGATCCTGGCCATGACGGCTTCACAGTTCATCACGCAGAAGCAGATCATGTCCAAGAACATGTCCGAAGAGGCCCTTGCCAGCCCCTTCATGAAGCAGCAGAAGATGATGCTGTACGTACTGCCGCTCGTCTTCGGCATCGGCGGTATCAACTTCCCCATCGGTGTCCTCATCTACTGGACCACTACTAACCTGTGGACCATGGGCCAGCAGTTCTTCGTGATCCGCCGCATGCCTACGCCGGGTTCCCCCGCTGCGAAGGCCATGGCAGAGCGCCGTGCGCGCAAGGGTCTTCCGATGGTCCCCCTGCTGGGGGAGAAGAAGGGCGCGGAGCCCGTGGAAGTACCGGCAGCCCCGAAGACGCAGCGCGTCCAGCCCCAGCGGAAGAACAGGAAGAAAAGATGAGCACTGAGCGCATTGACGATCCCGTAGCACCGTCCGGGGAAGCTGTGGAACCTGCTGCGGACGCCGTTCCTGCCGCCGGGCGCGGCGGACGGCTGGAAGAAGAAGGCGACGTCGCGGCGGACTATCTGGAAGAGCTCCTCGACATTGCCGACATCGACGGGGACATCGACATCGAGGTCCGTAACGGGCGCACCTACATTTCGGTGGTTTCGGAGGAAGGCGACGACGCCGCCCTCCAGGCGCTGGTGGGTCGTGACGGGGAGGTACTCGAGGCGCTTCAGGAACTGACCCGGTTGTCGGTACTGACCGCCACGGAGAGCCGTTCCCGCCTGGTACTGGACATCACCGGTTACCGGACGGAGCGCGGCGAGCAGTTGCAGGCCATCGCCGAGGACGCCGTCAAGCACGCGAAGGAGGCCGGACAGTCCGTTGCTCTGGCTCCCATGAGCGCCTATGAGCGGAAGATCGTCCACGATGCAGTGGCCGACCTTGGCCTGGTCAGCGAATCCGAGGGTGAGGGCGCAGACCGCCACATCGTCGTTTCCCTGCCTGCATCCTAGTTTTTCCACCCCCGCAGTGCAGACAAGGAATATCAAGTAAGTGGTTGAATCAACTCCCGCAGAACAGGACGCTGCCCGGAAGATCTTCGGTGACCGGCTAAACCTTGCCGAGAGGTACGTGGAGCACCTGGCCACCTCGGGAATGGAGCGGGGGCTGCTCGGGCCGCGCGAGGTGCCGAGGCTGTGGAGCAGGCATGTGCTCAACTGCGCAGTGGTTGCTGAACTGATTCCGGCAAATGCTTCCGTGGCCGATGTGGGCAGCGGTGCCGGGCTTCCCGGCCTCTGCCTGGCGATTGCCCGGCCCGACATTTCCATCACCCTGATCGAGCCGCTGGAACGGAGAGTGATCTGGCTGAACGAGGTGGTTGCCGATCTCGGGCTGGAGAATGTCCGCGTCATCCGCGGACGCGCCGAGCAGGTTGTGGATGAGGTAAACGTCGACGTGGCAACGGCACGGGCGGTCTCTGCCCTGGGCGGGCTGGCAGGCCTGACCATACCGCTCCTGCATGGCAACGGCACCGTGCTGGCGATCAAGGGCCGCAGCGCCGAAGAAGAAGTGCAGAAGGCCGCTAAGGCAGTCCGCAAGCTCGGCGGACGGGACACCTCGGTGGTGACGGCGGGCGGGGACCTGCCGGCGGAACCAACTACCGTGGTGCGTATTTCCGTAGGGTGACCGGCACAACACCTGTACCGGATGCACACACCCTTGCCGGTCACGGAGTTTGGCCTGGAAGCGGATAGGCTAGATGGACTAATGCCTTAACGCTTTATGTTGGAAAGTGAGCATGACCAGGTGAGTGTGCGCGATTCAGCCGCAAAACGAATTCCCCCTTTCGCCGCACTCGGTTCGGCCCTGTCCGCTTCTTTCGGCAGGAAGCAACCGCAATTGTTTGCAGCTCCAGCAGCTGATGCAGTTCCCTCTGTTGTTTCACGTGAAACAGCAGAGAACGAGCCGCAGCAGCCCGCCCAAACGGAAAGCAGTGCCGAACCGGTGCCGACCCCCGAGGCCGCCCCGGTTCCGGCACCCCAAGCTATCGAAGGTGGTGTATCCGGTGAAGCCGCTCCTGTGTCGACATCGGTGGACGTTATGGATTTGATGGACGAAAGCACCCCGCTGGCGCGGGAACTGGCCAGTGAGAACCGCCGCCGCGAGAAGCTGCGCGGACGTGTCCTTCCCCGCCCGGCACAGACGCGGATCATGACCGTCAGCAACCAAAAGGGTGGCGTGGGGAAGACCACCACTACGGTCAACCTGGCCGCTGCCTTGGCCACGGCCGGGCAGAACGTCCTGGTGATTGACATTGATCCGCAGGGCAACGCCTCAACCGCCCTTGGCATTGACCACCGTGCCGAGGTGGAGAGCATCTATGATGTCCTGATCGATGATCTTCCGCTGGCCAACGTGGTTGCCCCGTGCCCGGACATCAACAACCTCATCTGCGCTCCGGCCACCATTCACCTGGCCGGGGCAGAGATTGAACTGGTTTCCCTTGTTGCCCGCGAACAGCGTCTGCGCCGTGCCATTGATGTCTACGCTGCGGAGCGCGAAAAGCAGGGCCTTGAGCGTCTCGACTACATCTTCATCGACTGCCCACCCAGTCTGGGCCTCCTCACGGTGAACGCCTTTGTGGCGGCACGCGAAGTGCTTATCCCCATCCAGTGCGAGTACTACGCACTGGAGGGATTGAGCCAACTCCTGAAGAACATTGAGATGATCCAGAAGCACCTCAACGCCGACTTGGTTGTTTCCACCATTCTTCTGACCATGTACGACGGTCGGACCAATCTGGCGGCACAGGTAGCGGCTGAGGTACGGGAACACTTCCCGGAGCAGGTCCTGGGTGCCGTTGTGCCGCGGTCCGTGCGTATTTCCGAGGCGCCGAGTTACCAGCAAACCGTTATGACGTACGATCCGTCCTCCAGCGGCGCACTGTCCTACCTCGAAGCCGCCGCGGAAATCGCGCAGCGCGCCTAGAGACACCCCGGCGAGGTTCGGCCGCGTGCGCGGGGCCGCGCCATAGAATACTCTCACAATCAATCCGTGCCGCTTGTAGTGTGCATAAGGGAAGGACTTACCCATGGCCGAGAAGCGTCGTGGTTTGGGCCGCGGTCTGGGAGCTTTGATTCCTAGCAGTGCGGAACCGGTGGAATCGTCAACCTCCAACCAGGGAAGTGTTGCAGCCGGACGTCCTGTAGATCTGTTCTTTGCCGCAGCGGACGATCCGCGTACCTCCGCCGGCGCCTCCGGACCCCGGCGCGGAGCAGGCATCAATAAGGACGCCCTGCGCGGCCCGGCCAAGAAGGCCACAACCCGCAGCTCCGCCCCTCGCTCCGCTACCCGCGCAGCTGCCGAATCCGCTCCTGAAACTACGGAGACCCAGGAAGCAGCCAAGAAGGCCACTGCGAAGAAGACCGAATCGGGCACCGCGGCCGCCAAGCGAGCCGTGAAGGCCTCCCGGGGAGGGGCTGTCCGGCAGTCCCGACCGCAGGCCGCTGACCCTGCTGAGGCCGCGTCTGAGGCCCCACAGGAGGCAGTGGGGAAGGCTTCGGACTCTCGTGGTGCGCTTGACGGACAGACGGGCAATCAGCCTGCCGCGGCAGCGCCCGAGGCTCCTGCGCCGGTTGTTGAGGACAAATCGAAGGAAGCCGCATCCGCCGATGTTTCCCGTGAAACATCGGCGGACGCGGAAAGCGAGTTGGTAGAGGTACCGGGCGCGACATTCGCCGAAATACCCATCGACTCCATCCACCCGAACCGCAAGCAGCCCCGTTCCGTCTTCGACGAAGACGACATGGCTGAACTGGTCCACTCCATCCGTGAGATCGGCGTACTCCAGCCCATCGTGGTCCGCCCGTCGGCGGAGGGCGACGAAGAACACCCGTACGAGCTGGTTATGGGCGAACGCCGCTGGCGTGCCTCCCGTGCGGCCGGACTTGAGGTGGTTCCGGCGATCATCCGCTCCACACAGGACGTGGATCTGCTGCGCGATGCGCTCCTGGAGAACCTGCACCGCAGCCAGCTGAATCCTCTGGAAGAGGCAGCGGCATACCAGCAGCTGCTGGACGATTTCGGTTGCTCGCACGAGGAACTTGCCGATCGCATTGGCCGCTCCAGGCCGCAGGTAACCAACACGCTGCGGTTGATGAAACTGCCTCCGTTGGTACAGCGGCGTCTTGCGGCGGGTGTTCTCTCAGCAGGTCATGCGCGTGCCCTTCTGGGTTTGGGCGACCCGGCCGAGATGGAGAAGCTGGCACAGAAGATCGTCGCAGAGGGGTTGTCTGTACGGGCCACCGAAGAGATTGTCTCGATGGCGGACGGCATCAAAAAGCCGGCCAAGACTGCGAAGCCCAAGCTTGGTGCCCGGCATGAGCGCCTGGATTACTTGGCGACGTCACTGTCGGATCGTTTGGACACCAATGTGAAGATCACCCTGGGAGTCCGGAAGGGGAAGGTCAGCATCGAATTTGCCAGTGTTGACGACCTTAACCGGATCATGAGTGTCCTTACACCGTCGAATGATCCCGGGCGGGCCTAGTATTTAGGTGTAGTCCTGAACTGAGGCCGTTGTTTCACGTGGAACAACGGCCTCAGTCGTATCCGGCCCCGCATTCGGCCGCTGTTGCCGGCAACTCTGCTGCCGCCTAGGGGGTTCAGACATCGCCGCGCGCCGTTCTCTCTGACCGTCCCCTTGATCCCAGGCCCCAGGCAGGGACTATTGGCTTCTGCATCGACGGAAGAAGATGCGGTTGCGGCACGACCGCCTTTGTTTCACGTGAAACAGGCCATAACTGCCCGTGCACGGCGGCACCCCATCCGCGTACTCCGCCACCGCATCAGGGAAGAAGGAACAACGCTGGCCACTCGCGGTGCTGGTCGCTGGCGGCGTCCGGTAGGACCATCCTCAGTGTCCGGAACAGTTTCCCTGCGCCGCTGGCGATGCTGCCGTAGAACCACAGTGTAAAACGCGTCCATGTCATATCGATGGAGTCGAGCTGTATCTGGCAGACACTGGTAACACGAGCAACGGCAAACGGTTGTTTGCCTGGGCTTCACGCGAGATACGTCCTGGGGTGCACTCGCTGACGCGCTTCCTTGCCGCGCGACTGCCTCCGCTGGCGTGCAAGAGACACTGAAGGTTGGTGCCATAGAAAGCGAAGTTCGGGCACGTCTGGTTTCACGTGAAACTCTCGGCGGCGGGGCTCGGCACTCATGGCCGCCAGGAGTATTCCGTCGTTCCGATTTCTCTTAGTACGTCCGGTCCTGCAGGAATCCCGCGTGGGCCAGCGTGCCAAGGGCCGAAGGTTTGCCCAACCCAAACTAGCGTTTGACCTGTGCGCGGAGAGGCTCACGGTCCGTTCCTCCCCGGTATCGCTTCCAGCAGCCCGAGCTACTACTACCGGCGCCGCCCGGCGTAACGGTGTTTAGTTCGGTGTTCAGTAACCACTTGGGCGGCATCGCTTGACGAACTCGTATATTCGAACGCTTAGTTTCACGTGAAACACGTCCGACCGAACGTCGAAGGCTAGGCTGAACGGCATTGGCCTCGCGTTCCGCAAGCTATATCGTCGTAGACGGGTCCGGTGGCAGGGCGGAGATCCGGTACACGCATCCGCTGTGAAGGCGGCAGGTGCAAATTCCGGGGTACTCCGTGGCGTCCAGCGGTATCCCTGGCGCCACTCCCGCCCGCGTCATGCTGGGCCGTACGCCTCCTTCCCTTTCGAAAATGCACTCTCCTTCCCGACTCGGGCGAAGCCCACATCGCGTGCTGTTTCACGTGAAACGGTGGCTACCTCACCGCCCACGTACATCCCGGCAGTTCCCCGAGGGCGGGACCAGCCACAGGTTGACCGTGGGATTCCCGTCAGTGGGTATGGACATTAAGCTGCTGCCCGCAAGAGAGTCGGACACCGAGCCAGCCTGCATACCCGACAAGCCTTTGCGAAGCCGGTTGGCACGACCGATACACCGTCTTTGAATGCTGAATAACCATGCTCGCTCGCAGGCGCCAGGTCGCCAGCCATACGTCCCGGTGGAGCCGCCTTGGTGCAGTTGCCCTGAGCACACCGCAAGTCCCAAAACTGCACCCGAACCTCGTGGTCCTTCCACGGCTAAGGATTGGCATGTGAAGCCGCCGATGGGTCCGCCGCTAGGCCCGCCGCTGGGTCCGCCTATTGAAACGCCTGTCTGCCCGGAGCCGTGGCCTTGAGCGAACGGGCGGCAGGTGTGTCCACGGCAGCGATCGGGCAACCCGCTTCGGATACCGAAAACTGCGGTCGGCTCCCGAGCGAGGACTGCATGACGCCGGCGCCGGGGGCAGAGTCGGCATTGCGCCGACCACTAAACACAGGCGACCAAACCCCTGGTGGTTTTCGGTTAACCCTCACCGGTACGAGAAGGAAGTGGAGCCGTTTCCAGAACGTATTCGCCCGCGAACCCGGGCAGGCTCTTGTCTAGGTCCCTGAGCCCGCCAACGATGGACGGAAGCCTGTCGGAGTCCCATGATTCCAGACGAAAGGAGGGTGCAGTTTCACGTGAAACACGTATGCGCACCAGACCAGCCCAGCGCCGTGGCCTCGGGCGGAACAGGCGGCAGGTGTGTTCACGGCAGTGATCGGGCAACCCGCTTGGGAGGGATCGGGGGGGGGCGACTCGGCCCCGTCCAGCCCCACCCTCCCACGCCATGAAACTGGTCATCGATACGGCGCTGACCGCTGACGGGGGACGACCAGCCGCACGACATCTGCCGGAATGCCGTACCAACACCAGAGGGCTCAGGCATGACGAGCTATCGGTGAGCTGTCGGTCGCGAGTACGGCGACTCGCCGCCCCGGGTCCTTCGCGGGACTGGAAAGGGCGACGGACGATAGCCAAGCAGCGAGAAGACGCACCTCTGGTCCGCTGCTGGCGCCTCCCGTTTCACGTGAAACGGGTAGCTACCAGCCATTCACTTCTGGCGGAAGAAGGAACCCACCGAATTTGGGCTCGTCCCACCGCACCCAACCGCCTATGACCCAGACCAAGGACAGACCTAAAGCCAGTGCTTCCCAAGGACCCCTGGAACATGCGACGCCGGTCGCCCGCCGTCGTCGTGTACCGCCGTAGGAGGATGTTCCCGATTGCTGGGAAGGGTGCCGCTCGGGTGATGCGGCGGGTTCGGATGAGGGGGGCGAGCCCGAAGCGGAACTGGTTGAGCGGGCTCTCGGCGAGGAGCCGGCTACCGGGGCGGAACCTACCGCCGGTGACCCGGGTGATAGCCCCCGAGCGGGTGGCATCAGTGATTCCGACACCGCTATTGTCGCTCCGGCGGGGGCGGTGGTGGGTCCGGCGGTTGTTGATCAGGTGTCAGTGGCCGCTACGCCGAGGCGAAGCGGAAAGCCGATACGGCGGTACGGTCGCGGGCGGCGTCCTGGTCGCTTGCGATGCCGGGTACCCCGGCGGGGATGACGCAAATCGCAAGCCGGTTGAAGCAGCCGCGGACCTGTTCAGGACCGGCGTCTCTTAGGCGGTCCGCGTCATCGGTGACGACCAGTCCAGCGCGACCGCCGGACGGGTGAGGAGCACTTTGGGAAGAAGACCTTCGCAGTGGACTCGGGACCGGAGCCGCCCGCCGTCACGGTGGCAGGTGTGCCGGCCGTCGGGCACGATGAACGCACTCTAGCGGTCGCCGAGCTTCAGCCTGCCCCCGGCGGCATTCACCGTCAGCTCGGCCTGCCCGCCGATGGGCACGGTCAGCTGCGGTTGGGTGTGCCCGAAATCGACATTGGCCAGGACAGGCAATCCTGCCAGTGAGGGCTGGGCAGCGATTTCCTGCAGATGCTCGCGGGTGACACCGCTCGAGGATTGGAACCTGCCCAGCACCAGGCCCTGGATGCCTTCCGAGCCCGGCTGCTGAAGCAGGGAGGTGAGGTCCCGGGCAAAGGTCATGGGATCAGTGCTGGCGTCGTCTTCCAGCATGAGGACGGCACCGGCCAGCGCCGGCATCTGAGCGGTGCCCTGCAGGAGGTTCAGAGTACACAGGTTTCCCCCGATGATGCGCCCGGTTGCGCTGCCCTCCTGCAGGGACCACCACCCTACCCCCGGCAGGGGACTGCGGTTGTCCTGGTCTAAGAACCAGGCATCATCGGTCCACTCAGGAGAGGGTGTGAGTTCCATCCGGTAACCATCAACCAGGGCGTCCAGGAACCACTGCTGTGTCAGATCAAGGTGGTCCCGCATGCCGAAGGTGGACCAGTGAGGCCCGGAATAAGTCACCAGCCCTGTCCGGGCGAATATTGCGTTCTGCAGCGCCGTGATGTCGGAATATCCACACAGGATCTTTGGATTGGCCGCGATCAGGTCCCAGTCGAGGTAGGGGAGCAACTCGTTGCTGTTGAAGCCCCCGATAACGGTGAGGATCCCTTTGACTTCCGGATCGGAAAAGGCCTCATGTAGATCGGCAACACGGGAGGCAACCGACGAAGAGTCGAACATGTCCCGTTCATCCACATGACGGCCGTGAGAAAGCCTCAGTCCCATCTCGGCGAAGCGCCGTTCGATGAGTTCACTGTGGTCATGTTCGGTGACCATGGCGCGGCTGCTTGCCGGAGCGATGACACGCAGCAGATCTCCGTGGGCCAGCTTCGGTGGGATGATGGCTGCAGCGATTTCGGTGTCGGCTGTTGCGGGACTGGCGGCGGAATTCATGGTGGAACGATAGCAAGGATACGAGTGCATCTTGTGGGACTCGCCGTCCAGCCGGTTACGCGCTTACAACGCGTTGGGCCGGTGGACCACAGCTCGCGTGCCTGCGCTGTTCCGGAGAGCCGGCATATGCCGAGATGACTTTGTGTCCTGCAGCGGAATGAGCATACGGACACCAGTCGGCCACAAACCGTAGCAAACCAGGACGCAGGGACACCTCGTGGATCGGAGGTTCCTATCTTCGGTTTGCCGTTTGTAGAAGACCGCACGTTGTAGAAGACCGCACGCTGACACGCTGACACGCTGACACGCTGACACGCTGACACGCTGACACGCGGACGCGCGGACGCGCTGGGAGGGAGGGGAGGGGCCCTGTCCGAAGCAAAGAGACGTTCACAGAGAGGCGTAGGTAGGTCCTGATGGGGCTGAAACTGGCTCCAGGCGCAGCAGGCAGGCTGCCCGGTGCCACAGAGGCAGGCATACCGTTATGGGCAGGCCGGCGGCCATGGACGCGCAGACGGGCAGGCACACGGGCAGGCACACGGGCAGGCACACGGGCAGGCACACGGGCAGGCACACGGTACGTCGGAGCGATGCAGGAGGTCGGAGTCATGGCCGGGCTCGCGCAGGCAGCCTTCCTGCACCTCATGCAAGCCGGCTTGGCGGAGGTCCCCTAAGGGCAGTTCCATGGTGTGCTTGCCTGGTATTCGATCATTCATCTGGACCCCTCGCATTGGAGGAAGTGTTTGCCGAAGCCAGCCGGGTGCTGCGTCCGGGCGGATTCGTGCTTCTGGGATTCCCAACCGGAGTCGGCCCCGGATCCAGAGCCAACCGGCTTAGTGCATTCACCCGAACCGGAAGCTGCGTGAACCCGCCTCGAAAGGTTCGGCAGGAAGGGAACAGCGCCGCTGATTCGATCTGCCGGCATCGGACGCGCAGGCAGCAAACACCCGCGCGTCGCTACATACACAAACGCCCGAGGTTGGCGGGGGATTATCTTCCCCTCTCACCAACCTCGGGCGATGGCCCGCAACTGCGTTGCCCCGGGCCCTGCAGTAAAGAGCATGCGCGCTCCGCGGTACGCATGCCGAAAGTGCCTACAGGCCGGAAACCCGCCGGGCCGACGGTTCTTCCATCGGGTTGAACTTCAGCACGTCGTCCAGCGCGAGGGTGCCCGTGGGCTGGTCTTCCTCTTCCAGCAGGTACAGCCGCTGGATACCGATAACGATCGAGTCGGCCACCGTCTGGCGGAAGACCGGATCCGAGAGCCGCTCGGCGTCGTGCGCGTTGCTCAGGTACCCCAGATCCAGCCCGACGGACGGAACCCCGGGGACCTTCAAGGTGTCCCAGGTACGGGCGTGGACGCCCAGGTTGTCCATGTCGGTGCGGGCCGTGAGTTCCTTCATCAGCAGTACGGCAGCACGGTGCCCGATGGGCGAGCGTGCCTCACCGGTGCCGGGCAGGCCCCAGTAGTAGGCGGCGATGCCGGAGGCTGCCTGCTGGTCCAGCCAGTCGCAGTGGATGTCCAGGTTCAGGCTCGGACTGGTGTTGCGCGAGGATTCTGCCGGGACACCCTCGGTCTGCGGCACCAGGCGGGCGCCGAACTCACGCAGAATCCGTTCCACGCGGGCGGCGATATCGGTGGTAACCAGCACTTCGGTCAGCGGATCGCCGCTGAGCCGTTCGGTAACGTGCGGGGAAACCGACCGGGAACGGCCGATATTCACCGATATCATCCGGCCGCGCAGCGCAGCGGTGGAACGGTCCAGCCGTTCGTAATCGCGCAGGGCGAAGGCCTGGCTGGGGGAAATGGCACGGTTCACGCGGGACATGGCGCTCATGGTGTCCGCATCGCAGACCCCGCTGCCGGGCAGTCCCAGGTTCTGCTGCAGTTCGGCCACGGCGTAGCGGGTACGCACGCCGAAACTGCCGTCGATATGCCCGTAGTAGAACCCGAGGTGGGACAGGTGGCGTTGGAGCTCGGCGACGTCGTCACCGCGCAACGGCGCTTCCTCAATATGGCTCAGGGTGCGGTCCCCGAACCGGAACTGTGCTTCCTGCAGGGCCCGCTGCGTGTCGGGGCCGGCCACACCGTCAACAATCAGTCCGCGGCTTTGCTGGAAAGCACGCACAGCTGCGTCAACGTGGTCGTCAAAGATGGAGGGGTCGTTTACGGAGTCCGGTGCCAGATAGGACAGGGTGACGCCGGCGCGCAGCAACGCTTCACGAAGCGTTACTACACGCCGGCCGGCATCCAGCCTCCGCAGGCTCTCGCCGTGCACAGTCATTGATGATTACTTCAGGAACGCCGCAAATTCCTGTTCCAGGACCTGCTTCGGCTTGGCGCCGATCGAGGTTGCGGCCACCTCACCGCCCTTGAACACGTAGACAGCCGGGATGGAGGTGATGCCGTACTGGGCGGCAATGGCGGGGTTCTCGTCCACGTTCACCTTCACCACATCGACCTTGTCGCTGTACTGCGCGGCAATGTCGTCGAGGATGGGGGAGAGCATCCGGCAGGGGCCGCACCACTCTGCCCAGAAGTCCACGATGACGGGCTTATCGGCGGTCAGGACATCGGTACCGAAGGAAGCGTCGGTTACTGCTTTTGCACTGCTCATTTTTTGGGTCTCCTTACGAGGACAGATCTAGAGGGCGGCGTGTTCGGAAACGGCTTCAGACGGCGGGGTGGGGACTTCCGCTGCCGTGGAAACCGAGTCGCCGAGGTCGGCGAGGAAGTGTTCGACGTCGACGGCGGCCACACAACCGGAGCCGGAGGCGGTAATCGCCTGCCGGTACGTGGGATCGATGACGTCGCCGGCAGCGAAGACACCCGGAAGGGAGGTCTTGGATGTCCGGCCGAGGACGGCGATGGTGCCTTCTTCGGTCAGTTCAAGCTGTCCGCGCACCAGATCCACGCGGGGGTCGTTGCCGATGGCGACGAACACGCCCGTGACGGGAAGCTCGGACTCGGAACCGTCCTTGGTGTTGCGGAGCGTCAGGCCAGTGACCTTGTCTTCGCCGTGGATGGCGGTGACTTCGGAGTCCCAGGCGAACCGGATCTTTTCGTGTGCCAGCGCCCGTTCCTGCATGATCTTGGATGCGCGCAGGCTGTCCCGGCGGTGTACCAGGGTCACGGAGGACGCGAACTTAGTGAGGAACAGCGCCTCTTCCAGGGCCGAGTCGCCGCCGCCGATCACGGCGATGTCCTGACCCTTGAAGAAGAAGCCGTCGCAGGTGGCGCACCAGCTGACGCCGCGGCCGGAGAGGCGCTTTTCATCTTCCAGGCCGAGCTCGCGGTAGGCGGAACCGGTGGAAATGATGACTGCACGGGCCAGGAACGTTTCTCCGGTGCCGATGGTGATGCGCTTGATGTCACCGGAAAGCTCCACCTCGGTGACGTCTTCGAACAGGATCTCGGCGCCGAAGCGGGCAGCCTGCTTCTCGAAGTTGGCCATCAGGTCCGGGCCCATGATGCCCTCGGGGAAGCCGGGGAAGTTCTCCACGTCGGTGGTGTTCATCAGCTCACCGCCGGCGGTGACCGAGCCTGCGATGACCAGCGGCTTCAGGTTGGCGCGGGCCGTGTAAATCGCGGCGGTGTATCCGGAGGGGCCGGAGCCGACGATGATGACATCGCGGACGTCGCCAACAGCGGCGCCGTCGGTGGCAACGGGGTTTTCGGTGCTCACGTGGCGGTGAACCTCTTCCTTGTAGAACTTCAGTTATCGATCGGACCGGATACCGGTCTGGGGATCACCCGGCACAACCAATGCCGGCTCCAGCTTATTCCGGGGACCGTGCAGGGAACACGCCTGCGCGGCGCTCCGGCTGCCCGGAGGCAGGGTTAGGAGCCGGTGCGGCCGGAAGGAGCTAGGACACGCCGATTTCGGCGATCTGCAGGCCCCACGGGTACGGGGCCTGAACACCGGTGAGCCGCGGCAGCTGGGTGAAGTTGATGATCACATACCGGGCTGTGGCTGCGGAGCCGTCTGCCGTGGTAACCGGGATGCTGGTGGTGGGCCCGGTGAACCCGCTCTGGGCCACTGTTTGGGCCCCCTCGAGTGCCGGGGTGTTGTTAAGCATCACGGAGAAGCTGCCACCGGTGCCTTGGAGCTGGGTGAGATTGACCTGGCTGATCTCGGATTCCTGTCCGAGGTCGACCACGAGGGCCAGGCTGGGTGCGAGGCCGCCGAAGGTGTCGCTGGCATAAACGAGGCTGCGCCAGTACGAGGACGGGTTACCGTCGATGATCATCGGCAGCTGCGCGTCATTGGCGGAGTCAAGACCCGGGTTGTTGCCGGGAACCAGGCGGGTGATCCCGGCAATTTCCGGTGCCGGGGCCGCAGGTGCGGCGCTGGCCTCCGGCGCGGCCGGCGCTTCGGCGCTCTGTTCCTCCGAGGCCTGCGTCTCCGGAGTGGAACTGAAGAGGTCCCCCATCTCGCCCAGCTTGGACACGGCCAGAACGACAGCGAGGACCAGCACCAGGCTGAGCACGGCACCGATGAGGACACGCCCCGGCTTGCGGTCGGGCTTGCCGTCGGTCTCGTCGGGGTCGTCGTACCCGTCGTCGTACCCGCCGTCGTAGTCGTTGCCGTTGTAATCATCGGAGTCGTATTCCGAGGGCTCGGATCCGTAGTTGCCTGTGGCGAGAGCGGACTTCGGGAAGTTCGAAGCAGCCCGGGCAGGACGCTGCGGAGCCTGGGCCGGCCGTTCGTCTTCTTCCCACTTGGTGACCTTTTGCGTCCGTGCAGTGGCGGTGCCGGGACGGGTGGCGGGCGGCGGCGGCACATTGGCGCCTCCGGTGGCGGCTTCCGCGGGGGCGTCGGAAGCATCACCGAATTCCAGGTCCCGTTCAGCGGCTGCGGCCCCGGCACCGGCCAGGGTGCCGGCGGCGGCGCCGGTACGCCCGAAGCGGGGGAGCTTGGGCTTGTGCACGCCGGAGAGCAGGGGTTTGCGGGGAGCCCGGTCGTCTTCCTCGACGTAGCGGTCCTCTTCTACGGTCTCCGGCTCGCGGGAGCGGGGCATGCCGAAGATCTCAGAGCCCAGGGTGTCGGTGAAGAACGGTTCCACGTAGGGCGCGTCCCGCTCGATCACAAGGTCCAGCAGGTCCGCGGCATTGGCGTTGTTGGTAACCAGGTAGGTGCGCCCGTCACTGACACCGAGGTCCAGGACCTGGACGTTGCCGTGGCGTTCGCCGGTGGCTATTTCACGGGCGCTTGCCGAAACCTGGCTGGCGTTCACGGGTGCGGCCACGAGGATGCTGACCGAACGGTTCAGAACCTGGTCGACGCCGTCGAGCACCAGGTCCTGTTCTGCTGAGGCCAGTACCTGCGCGGTGACCTTATAACGGCCGCCCAGCACTGAACCGACGTCTACCGACTGTGGCACGTGTTCCTCCCATGAAAACGGCAATAGGACTGCGTCAGCGGAGCCGACAACTGCATATTCGGATGTTCGTTCACGGACACGGTACGCGGCCTGCCGCAGCCCTGAACTGCCTGCTTTGTTCCCATGCTACCTGCGCGGCCCCGGAAAGCCGGAGTCGGCACTTTAGGGAGTCCGGCGGAGTTTGGCAAGGAGCGGCTTCAGGAAGGCATCCAGCTCGGTGACCTTGAGGGCGCGCAGTAGGAGGTAGTAGGCAACGGCCATCAGGGCGCCGCACACCACCAGGACCACAGTGGCCGAAGCCAGGGACTGCCACGCATACCCGTCGACCGCGTATCCACCCAAGAGCCAGAGGCCCGCCGCGCCGACGGCCGCGGAACCCAGGGCGGCAACCACCAGGCGGATGTGGACGTCCACCACTCTGCCGGCACCGTAGTCGCCAAGGCTGCGCTTGAGATAGATGTGGCTGACCACGACGGCGGCGACGTTGCCCACGGAGTATGCGATGGCGAGGCCGAAGATGATTTTGTCCGCCGGCAGCGCTGCGGCCACCAGCGCCAGCGCCACGCCGATTGCTGAAAGGATCACCTGCATGACCAACGGGGTCTTGGCGTCCTCCTTGGCGTAGAAGGCCCTGTTCATCAGGAAGGTGGCGCTGAGGAACGGAGCGGAGACCGCCAGCAGTACCAGTACCTGCGCCTGCAGGGCGGCGGAGACATTGGACCCGCCGCTGAACCAGATGCTGATGGGTCCGGCGAGGACAATCAGGACGGCGGAACAGAACACCGTGGCCACGCCGATGGCGCGAAGCCCCTGCGAGAGGGTGTCCCGGACCTCGTCGTACTTCTTTTCCGTGTAGGCGCGGGCCATGTTGTTGAACAGGACGGTGGCCAGCGAAAGCGTAATGATGGAATGCGGAATGATGTACAGCATGGCGGCGGTCTCGAGGTTCGCGTAGCCGGCGATTTCCTGGCCCTTGGCCTGGAAGGCCTCACGGGCGTCCGTGGCTATCGTCGCCACCTTGGTGTACGCGAGGTAGGTGCCGTTGCCGATCAGCATGGTCAGGATGGTCCACTTGGCCACCTTGCCGGTCTGGCGGAGCCCAACGCCGCGCAGTCCGAATGAGGGCCGCAGGTTAAGCCCGAGCCGGCGCAGCGGGAACAGGAGGACAACGGCCTGCAGGGCGATCCCCAGGGTGGTGCTGCCGGCCAGGATGAGGGTGGCTTGCGAGGTCCAGTTGTCCGGGGAGAACGGCGTGGTTTCCTGCCGGCCGATCACGGAGATGAAGACCAGCAGGCCCGCGATGGCGACGATGTTGTTTACTACCGGAGCCCACATATAGGCGCCGAAACGGCCGTTCGCGTTCAGGGTCTGCCCGATCACGGCGTAGGCGCCGTAGAAGAAAATCTGCGGAAAGAGCCAGTAGGCAAACGTGGTGGCCAGGGGCAGCTGTTCCGCATTCATCGAGGTGACCAGCCGAAGGATGAGGGGGGCAGCGAGGGTGACGACGGCCGCCAGCACTGCCAGTACCAGCAGGCTGAGGGTGAGCACGCGGGAGACGTATTCCGCGCCCCGGTCCGGTCGCTTGCTGGCCTTGATGATCTGCGGGACCAGGACGGCGTTGAAGACGCCGCCGGCCACCAGGAGGTAAATGAAGTTTGGCAGCACGTTGGCCGAGACGAAGACGTCCGACACCAGGCCGGTGTTGCCTATGGCGATAGCCAGCAGGGCGGTGCGGACGAGTCCAAGGACGCGGGAGACCAGCGTTCCGGCCGCCATCACGGCGCTTGAGCGGGCGGTACTTGGGGCTATAGTCTTTTCGGCCATCGTGACCCTATGTTCTCACTTCCGGCCGGGATTGCCTCAACCGGAACACCGGGCGGCGCCGGGCCCGGCGGACTCAGAGGTAGCGGGGAAGGATCTCGCGGGCGAGATCCGCGATCCGGCGCTCGTTGGGGAAGGAGAGCCTGCGGCCCAGCTCGGCCAGCGGCACCCAGGCGACGTCTACGGCCTCATGGTCCGGGTCGTTTTCGATGGTCAGGTGCCCGCCGCACGCCTGCAGCAGGAAATGGTGCACGGTTTTGTGCACCCGGTGGCCGCTGACCGTGAACCAGTAGTCGATGCTGCCCAGCGCAGTGAGGATCCGGCCATCGATTCCGGTTTCCTCGGCAATCTCACGGATGGCCGCGGCCTGGTTGTCTTCGTCGTTCTCGGGATGGCCCTTGGGCAGGCACCATTCCAGCCGGCCGCCGCGGTTGAGCCGGGCGATGATGGCCACGGGAAGCTGTTCGCTTGATGTATCCACCACGATTCCGCCGGCGGAGACCTCTTCGACCGTGGGAAGGGGCGCGTGTACCGTGTGCGCACCGGCGATGCCCATTGACGCTGTCAACGGGGTCCGCTTGGGGGCACTCGGTACGGGATGGGCCATACTCCCACTGTAACGATCTTTCCCCGGGGATGATGACTGTTCTGCGGGCCGCGGGAGAGGAAGCGGGAAGCCTCGGCGTGTCCGCCCTCCTGCCCGGCGGCATTGTCGGTCTTCACCGTTTTATCTGGCAGGCTTAAAGGACTATGGTGCACCTTTTTGATAGTTCTGCTTTGAAGTCCCCGTTGCCTGACGTGATCCCGGAACTCGGTGCACGGTTCGAGGCTGCCGGGTTTGAGCTTTCCCTTGTTGGCGGTCCCGTCCGGGACCTGTTCCTGGGCAGGGTGTCACCGGACCTGGATTTCACCACCAACGCCCGTCCGGACGACATCGTCAGGGTGATCAAGGGCTGGGCGGACACCTTCTGGGAGATCGGCCGCGAATTCGGCACCATCGGGATGCGCAAGGACGGCTTCCAGGTGGAGGTCACCACGTACCGGGCCGATGCCTACGACCCTTCCTCCCGCAAACCGGCGGTGGCCTTCGGCGACAAGCTCGAGGACGATCTGTTCCGCCGGGACTTCACCATGAATGCGATGGCGCTGCGGCTGCCGTCCATGGAACTGGTGGATCCTTTCGGCGGCGCCCGCGACCTGCATGCCGGGATGGTGCGCACCCCCGGCGCCCCCTCGACGTCGTTCTCCGATGATCCGCTGCGAATGATGCGCGCCGCCCGCTTCGCCTCCCAGCTCGAGGTGCAGGTGGCCCCGGAAGTCTTCGATGCCATGCGGGACATGGCCGGCCGGATCGAAATCATCTCCGCGGAACGGGTGCGGGATGAGCTGACCAAGCTGATCCGCGGCAAGGCCCCCTGGACCGGCGTGGACCTGCTCGTGGAGAGCGGGCTGGCCGGCTACGTGCTGCCCGAAGTTGCCGCACTGAAGCTGGAGATTGATGAACACCACCGGCACAAGGACGTCTACCAGCACTCCCTGACCGTGCTCCGGCAGGCGTGCGAGCTGGAGACCGACGCCGACGGCGCGGTGCCCGGACCGGACTTCGTGCTGCGCTTCGCGGCCCTGATGCACGACGTCGGCAAGCCCTCCACCCGCCGCTTCGACCCTTCCGGGTCAGTGAGTTTCCTGCACCACGACGCCGTGGGGGCCAAGCTCACCGCCAAGCGGATGAAGGCACTGCGGTTCGACAACGACACCATCAAGGCCGTCTCCCGCCTGGTGGAGCTGCACATGCGCTTCTACGGTTACGGCGACGCCGGCTGGACGGATTCCGCCGTCCGCCGGTACGTCAACGACGCCGGCCCGCTGCTCCAGCGCCTGCACCGCCTCACCCGCTCGGACGTCACCACCCGGAACCGTCGGAAGGCTGAACGCCTGGCCTTCGCCTATGACGACCTGGAACAGCGCATTGCCGCCCTGGCCGAGCAGGAGGAGCTGGCCGCGATCCGTCCTGACCTGGACGGGGAAGCCATCATGGCGCTGCTGGACGTCCGTCCCGGTCCGGTGGTGGGCCGCGCCTACCGGTTCCTGCTGGAAGAGCGGATGGAAAACGGGCCCCGGAGCGCGGATGAGGCCGCTGCCCTGCTTCGGGAGTGGTGGGCTGCACAGCCGGAAAGCGCAGTTCAGTCTTCGACACCTGATACAACGGAAGAGGAAGCCCTGCGGGGGCAGGATGAATCAGGTACAAACGCGAAGGACAAGTAAATGAGCAACGGGGAAAACTTTGGACCGGCAGTACCGGACCTGACCCCGGCCGGGACCCGGTTGCCCCGGCTCTGGCTGCTGCGGCACGGCGAGACCGAATGGAGCCGTGAAGGCAACTACACCGGCCTGACCGATATCCCGCTGACCAGTGACGGCGAAGCCCAGGCCCGGGCTGCACGGGAGAAGATCGGTCCGGTCACTTTCGACCGCGTCCTGACCTCGCCCCTCATCCGCGCCCGGCGGACGGCGGAACTGGTGGGCTACCCCGACGCCGAGGTGGTTCCGCACGCACACGAATGGGACTACGGCGACAATGAGGGACGCAACAGCCGGCAGGTCCGCGCGGAGAACCCCGGCTACCTGATCTGGAAGGACGGGGTGCCCAACGGCGAAACCCTGGCGCAGGTTGCCGCCCGGGCGGACCGCATCATCTCTGCGGTCCAGGCCGGATCCGGCACCGCCATGGACCAGGAGCCGGGCGCGGCGCCGGTGGAAAAGGTCCTCCTGGTGGCGCACGGGCATTTCCTGCGCGTGCTGGCCGCGCGCTGGCTGGGACTGCCTCCTGAAATGGGCCGGCACTTCGCCCTCAGCACCGCCGCAGTGTGCACGCTCGGCTGGGACAAGCGCACCCCTGCGGTAGTGGGCTGGAACCTCTGACCGACTTCCATCCCGGCCCGTCCGGTACTCCCGAAAAATAAATTCCCATGAATTTACGGAAAGTACTTGGCAGGGCCGGGATTTTTGTTGTACCTTTCTTTTGCAGGCGGTTTCACCGTCTGCCAGCAGTTTAGATCCGGATAAGCAGCAGGTGCCGCGAAGGCAGTTGCGTCCGGGCAATGTATGTCCATGCATCGTATATCCGTGTATCGCGAACAGGAGGTGGAGATTGATGATTACCATGTGGATTGGCAACGGCGTTGAAGGCGGCAATCTCTGGCCGGAGTTCCGGTTCCCGGGTGTACTCCCAGCGGAAGGATCCGGGCGGCTTCCAGCCGCGGACCGGACTATCCCCGCTTTCCGGCGCACCGTTTCCGCGTAAGCCGTCCCACTGCGCAGTTCCTCTCAGGAGCTGCCTGACCGGTTCATCACCCTTACACGTCCCCGCCCGGCTCTGCCAGGTCCGGGAATGCCGTGCACTGGTCTGTCCGGATCCTGCAGAGGGTACTGAAAAGCATTTTCCGCCCTGGTCGGGTTTTCACCCGTAAATCGCCCCGGCGTAATTCTCGTGCTTTTTATGCCGTTTGCATGCTAATACTTCGCTTCATTCTTTGTGCCCAATCGGGCTGTCTTTATTGGAGACTTCCGTGTCTAAATACCCATCGCCCAAATACCCCCTGCCCAAATACCCCCTGCCCAAATACCCCAGGTCCGAATATCCGTTGCCTGAGTATTCCGTGCCCGATACGGCAGTGCCCGCTTCGACGCTGCCGGTCACTGCCGGGTCCGATTCCATGCCGTACCCAGCCGGTGCCGAGCGGGCCACTGCGGTGCTGCCCCTGCGTCCGCCGGCCCCTGCCCATGTCCTGCAACGAGCCTTGAAGGAGGTGTATGTGATGTTCAAGCGTCTTCGCAGTTCCTACCTCCGCACCAGCGCCGTCCGTGACGCCCGGCTGGATGCGGCACTGACCGGAAACCAGGGCCACCTGCTGCTGCACTATTTCAACTCCGTGAAGTGACACTGCAAGCACCCGGCCGCCTGGCCCGGCACCCCGGCACCGCCCGGCACCTCCTGCAACCGAGGTGCCGGGCGGTGCTGCTGTCTGTGGCAGCTGCGCAGCACGGCGATGTGTCCGGCCCAACAGGAAACAAAGCGTGGCCCCGCGGCGTTATAAAGTCGATAGAGAAGATACCGGTCAGGAAGGGAGCGAAGTGCCCCAGGTCAAGCGTGTGGCCATGCTCTCCCTCCATACCTCCCCCCTGGAACAGCCAGGCTCCGGCGACGCCGGCGGCATGAATGTGTACGTCCGCTCCGTGGCGCTGGAACTGGCCCGCTCCGGGACTGAAGTGGACATCTTCACGCGGGCCACGGACCCGCAGCAACGCGCCGACGTGGAACTGGCTCCCGGCGTTACCGTCCGCCACGTCCAGGCCGGACCCCTCCATAAGGTCCCCAAGGAGCAACTGCCCTACCTTGACCTGGCCTCCGCCGTCATTGAGGCCCAGCCCTTCCTGCTGGACGGCGCCTTCGACGTGGTGCACTCGCACTACTGGGTTTCCGGCACGGCAGGACTGGCCGTGGCCCGGCAATGGGACCTGCCGCTGGTGCACACCATGCACACCATGGCCCGGGTCAAGAATCTCCAGGCCCAGCCCGGGGAGACTCCGGAGCCGCAGATCCGCATCGACGGCGAACAGCAGATTGTCCGCGGAGCCTCCCGCCTCATCGCCAATACCAGTACCGAGGCCGCCGAACTGGAGACGCTGTACGGGGCCGACCCCGACGCCGTGGACGTGGTGGCCCCCGGCGTGGACCTGAGCGTGTTCTCACCGCGCGGCAGGCCGGGCGTCCAGGCGGGGCAGGGCTTCCTGCCGGGCGTCTTCCACGTTGTTTTTGCCGGCCGCATCCAGCGGATGAAGGGCCCGCAGGTGCTGGTGGAGGCCGCTGCGGAGCTTCGCCGCCGCCGCCCGGATATCCCCTTGCGCATCAGCATCCTCGGTGCCGGCAGCGGTGCCTCCGTCCTTGACCTGGCTCCGCTGGTCCGCCGGCTCGGACTGCAGGACACAGTCTCCCTCCGCCCTCCGGCAGAACCCCGCCAGCTGGCGGACTGGTTCCGGGCCGCGGACGTGGTGGCCGTCCCGTCCTTCAGCGAGTCTTTCGGCCTGGTGGCCTTGGAAGCACAGGCCTGCGGCACTCCCGTACTGGCAGCCAACGTGGGGGGCCTGCCCATGGCCGTACGCAACGGCCGCAGCGGGGTCCTGGTGGACGGCCATGCCCCCGCCCGCTGGGCGGCGGAACTGGAAGCGCTCTATGACGGCGCGGACCGGCGTCGTACGTTGGGAGAAGGAGCCGCGGCGCACGCGCAGGCCTTCGGATGGCGGCGGACCGCCATGCTCACCGCGGAAAGCTACCGCGAGGCGGCGGAGCACCATGCCAGCCGCTCGGTGCGGAAGTAGGGGCACCGGGCGCCAACACCACCGGCTGCTGGTAGCTTGGCTTGCATCCAATGACCCGGCCGGCGATGCGATCCGTTGACGGCGCAGCGGAAGGAACATGACCATGGGCACCAGCGTTCCCTCAGATCTGGAGATTTCCCGCTCGGCCAAGCTGCAGCCCATTGCGGACATTGCCCGCGGGGCCGGGATCCCGGAGGACGCCCTTGAGCTCTACGGGCGATACAAAGCCAAGGTGGACCCGGCGCTGCTGCCGGCGGATACCGCCCGGGGAAAGGTTGTCCTGGTCACGGCCATGAGCCCCACCCCCGCCGGCGAAGGAAAATCCACGGTCACCGTGGGCCTGGCCGACGCTCTGCAGCGGGCGGGGAAAAGTGTCTGCATAGCCCTCCGCGAACCCTCCATGGGCCCGGTGCTGGGTATGAAGGGCGGTGCCACCGGTGGCGGCTACTCCCAGGTGGTGCCGATGGAGGACATCAACCTGCACTTCACCGGCGACTTCCACGCAATCACCGCCGCGAACAACGCACTTGCCGCGCTGGTGGACAACTCCATTTTCCAAGGCAACGAATTGGGGCTGGACCCGCGCCGCATTGTGGTCAGGCGGGTACTGGACATGAATGACCGGGCGCTGCGGGACATCGTGATCGGCCTGGGTGGGCCGGCGCAGGGTGTGCCCCGGCAGGACGGCTTCGACATCACCGTGGCGTCGGAGGTGATGGCCGTCTTCTGCCTCGCCCGCGACCTCGCGGACCTTACTGATCGGCTGTCCCGGATCACCGTCGGCTACACCTACGACCGCCGGCCCGTAACGGTTGCCGAGCTGGGCGTGCAGGGCGCCATGACCCTGCTGCTGCGCGAGGCCCTGAAACCGAATCTGGTGCAGACCCTGGCCGGCACTCCGGCCCTGGTCCACGGGGGCCCCTTCGCCAACATAGCCCACGGTTGCAACTCGGTGATTGCCACCCGGACCGCGCAGCGGCTGGCGGACATCGTGGTGACCGAGGCCGGTTTCGGTGCCGACCTGGGCGCGGAAAAGTACCTGGACATCAAGTCACGGGTGGCGGACGTGGCTCCGGAGGCGGTGGTGGTGGTGGCCACCATCCGGGCCCTGAAAATGCACGGCGGCGTGCCCAGGGCCGAACTGGCGGCGGAGAACCTGCCGGCGCTGGACGCCGGCATTGCCAACCTGCACCGGCACCTGGAAAACATCCGCCGGTTCGGGATCAACCCGGTGGTGGCGATCAACCGGTTCAGCACGGACACGGACGCGGAATTGCGCCGGCTGGCCGATTGGTGTGCCGGTGAAGGCGTCAGCGCGGCGGTTGCGGACGTCTGGGCGCACGGCGGCGGCGGACCCGGTGGTGACGCGCTGGCCGGGGCGGTGCTGGCCGCACTGGAACAGCCGACGGCCTTCCGGTTCCTGTATCCGGACAGCCTGCCCGTGGAGGAGAAGATCCGGACGGTTGCCCGGGAGATCTACGGTGCCGCCGACGTCGAGTTCGCCCCCGCCGCGCTGCGCCGGCTGCAGGAGATCAAGGCGCGGGACCTGGACAGCCTGCCGGTGTGCATGGCCAAGACCCAGTACTCCTTCTCCGACAACCCCGCCGCCCTGGGTGCGCCTGCCGGGTTCACGCTGCATGTGCGGGACCTGTCGATCAAGACCGGCGCCGGCTTCGTGGTGGCACTGACCGGGGCGGTCATGACGATGCCGGGGCTGCCCAAATCCCCGGCGGCGCTGCGTATGGGAGTGTCCGCAGACGGCACGCCCGAGGGGTTGGTCTAGCCCGGGACATTTCCGGATACACCAACGCCCCTGCTCCCGCAGTGCGGGAGCAGGGGCGTTGGTGTTAAGCGCGGGGCCAGGGCCTAGCGCTCGACCTCGCCGCGGATGAACTGCTCAACCTTTTCCTTGGCAATGTCGTCGTTGTACTGCTCCGGCGGGGATTTCATGAAGTAGCTGGATGCCGAGAGGATGGGGCCGCCGACACCGCGGTCCAGGGCGATCTTGGCCGCACGGACGGCGTCAATGATGACACCGGCGGAGTTGGGGGAGTCCCACACCTCCAGCTTGTACTCCAGGGACACCGGGGCGTCGCCGAAGTTGCGGCCTTCCAGCCGGACAAAGGCCCACTTGCGGTCGTCGAGCCAGGCAACGTAGTCGGACGGGCCGATGTGCACGTCGTCGGCCTTCAGGGCAGCGGAAGTGTTGGAGGTGACCGCCTGGGTCTTGGAGATCTTCTTGGACTCCAGGCGCTCGCGCTCGAGCATGTTCTTGAAGTCCATGTTGCCGCCGACATTGAGCTGGTAGGTGCGGTCCAGGACCACGCCGCGGTCCTCGAACAGCTTGGCCATCACACGGTGGGTGATGGTGGCGCCGATCTGGCTCTTGATGTCATCGCCAACAATCGGGACACCGGCGGCGGTGAACTTGTCCGCCCATTCCTTGGTGCCGGCAATGAACACGGGCAGGGCGTTGACGAAGGCGACGCCGGCGTCGATGGCGCACTGGGCGTAGAACTTGGCAGCCTGTTCCGAGCCGACCGGAAGGTAGCAGACCATCACGTCGACGGCGTTGTCCCTCAGGGCCTGGACAATGTCCACCGGCGCGGCGTCGGACTCCACGATGGTCTCGCGGTAGTACTTGCCCAACCCGTCGAGGGTGTGGCCGCGCTGCACCGTGACGCCGGTTTCGGGAACGTCGGCGATCTTGATGGTGTTGTTTTCGCTGGCGCCGATGGCCTCGGCCAGGTCCAGTCCCACCTTCTTGCTGTCGACGTCGAAGGCGGCAACAAACTGCACGTCATTGACGTGGTAGTCGCCGAACTTCACATGCATCAGGCCAGGGACGGTTTCGCTGGGGTCGGCGTTTCGGTAGTACTGGACACCCTGCACCAGCGAAGCTGCGCAGTTTCCTACACCGACAATTGCCACCCGGATGGGGTTCTCGGACACGGTTCTCCTTCGAAGAATATGTTGAATGCTGCGCCCCCGGCGCAGACAACCACCACAGTCTACGTGCTGCCAGTCACTTGTCTTACCCCGCGCGGAACCGATTGGTGCACGCCCCGCCGCCTTTGGCAGCCTCCGCACCTAAACTGGACACGCGAGAGCCTTCCGCTGTCCAGGCATGGGAGCCCCCAATGTCCGCTTTCCCCAAGCCCCCCGATCCGGCCTTCCACCCCGTGCACCGCGTGTACCCCGTGCGGCGGGCCGTGGCCGCCGGGGCTCTGGCGGCCGCACTGGGACTGGCCGCCTGCACGTCCGCCCCCGCCCCGGACGGCACCCCGTCCGCCTCGGAATCCTCAACGGCGCCCACTTCCACCGCGGGCGCAGGCTCCGCCGCGGACTGCCCCACGCTGGCCGCGACGGTGCCCACCGCCAGTCCACGGGGCGGGACCATCTCTCCTTCTGCCGGTGATGCTCCGGCGCTGTCCCGGTCCGACGGCGGCACATCAGCCGTCGCCGATGCCGACATCACCCGACGCGGCGGCTCCCCGGCTGCCTCCGCCTCCGCCTCCGCATCCGGCTCCGGCTCCGGCGCCGCGGTAGAGGCGACCGGGGGGAGCCGCCTCTCACTGGAAAGCTCCAGCGTGGGCTCCAGCGGGAGCGGCACCGGCGGCGTATCCAGCACCGGCACAGGATCCCTCGTGGAGCTGACCGATACCACGGTGAGCACCGACGGCCCGTCCGCAGCCGGTCTTGCCGCCGGGGACGGCGGGGCCGTTACGGGGACAGACCTGACGGTGTCCACGTCCCAGGACAGCGCCAATGCCCTTGCCGCCGTCGGCGCCGGAGCGCAAATCTCGCTGAACCGCTCCACCGCCTCAGCCACCGGGAACCTTTCAGCTGCCGTCTACTCGGCCGGCGATGTTTCCGTCTGCGGGCTGGCCGGGACTTCCCGTTCCGCCGAAGCGGCCCTGGTGGAAGGCGCCAACACCCTCACCAGCACCCGTTCGACGCTGGACGGCGGCACCCACGGCGTACGGCTCTACCAAGGTGCCTCCGGGGGACCGGCGGGCGGCAGCCTTACCATTTCCGGGGGCCGCCTGACGGGACGGACCGGTGACGCCGTGTTGATCGAGGGGGTGCCGGCTACGGTGACACTCAGTGACGGTGCCGACCTGAGCGCAGGGTCGGGCCGGCTGATTAACGTGACCGCCGGCGGGTCCGGCACCGTCACCGTGACCGAGACGCAGCTGCGCGGAAACCTCACCGCCGAGCCCGGGAGCGGGTTGGACCTGTCGCTGGCGTCCAACAGTTCCGTCAGCGGCACGCTGACAAATGTGTCGGTGACCCTGGACACCACATCCACAGTCAGCCTGGAGTCCGATTCCACGGCGGCTTCAGTTGCCGGAGCCGAAGTCAGCGGGAACGGGATCCTCAACATTGCCGGAAACGGGCACACCCTCACCTACGACGCGTCCGCTCCGCAGAGCAGCTACCTCAACGGCGCCACCTACAGCCTGGCTCAGGGGGGAACACTCTCGCCCGCCGGGCCAGGCGACGGGGTTCCCTGACCTGCCCGGGGCCCTGTTGGATACTGATAGCCATGGAACCGAATCCCCAGCGCCGTCCGGTGCGCATTGTGGTCCCCAGCCGCAATGACCCGTTCCTGCGGAACTTCACCGAAGCAATCGGCGGTCCGCTGGGCCGTTTCACTGCTCCCGGCATTGTCTCGCCGGGATTCTTCACGGTGGAGCGGGTGCTGATCCTGCTCACCACGGTTTCCGCACTGCTGGCTGTACTGGTCAAAATGCCTTGCCGGGCGGGCGGCTGGAGCACTCCGGACCACTTCTACCAGGCCTGCTATTCCGATTGGCCGGAGCTGTTCCGGGCCAGGGGGCTGGGGGACGGCGTCTTCCCGTTCTTCACGGAGGGCGCCCTGTTTGAATACCCCGTGCTCCTGGGACTGCTGGCCGGTGCCACGGCGCTGCTGGTGCCCGGCGAGGGGGCTTCGGACCTGCGCACGCTGCAGTATTTCGACGTCAACGCCTTCCTCGCCGCAGGCGCCTGGATTGCCACCGTGGTGGCGACCATGCGGATGTCCGGCAGACGGCCGTGGGACGCCGCCATGGTGGCGGTGGCGCCGGCCGCCATCCTGGCAGTGTTTATCAACTGGGACATCTGGGCGGTGATGCTTGCCACGGCAGGCATGCTGGCCTTTGCCCGGAACCGGCCGGTGCTGGCCGGTGTGCTGATTGGCCTGGGCACCGCCCAGAAGCTCTATCCGGTGCTGATCCTCGGCGCCGTCCTGGTGCTGGCACTGCGGACCCTGCGGCTGCGGCCGGCCGTTCTTGCATTTGCCGCGGCCGGGGTTACCTGGGCCGCGGTAAACCTGCCTTTCATCCTTCGCGACTACGGGTCCTGGCGCTATTTCCTGGATTTCACCGCGGACCGGCCAGCGGGCTTTTCATCCGTCTGGTTTGCCTGGAACCTGACCACGCAACGCTACGGAGGCCCGGAAGCGGACGCAGCCGTCATCAATGTGTGGGCCTATCTGTTGTTTGCTGCCGCCTGTGCCGGCATTGCCGTGCTGGCACTGACATGCAGGCGCAGGCCCCGGTTGGCGCAGCTGGCGTTCCTCATAGTTGCCGCCTTCATCCTCACCAATAAGGTGTATTCACCGCAGTTTGTGCTGTGGTTGATTCCGCTGCTGGCGCTCGCCCGGCCGCGGTGGCGCGATTTCCTCATCTGGCAGTTCTTCGAAGTGATGCATTGGTGGGCCATCTGGATGTATCTGGCCCAGCAAACCTCCGGCGGCCCCGCCGAACACAACATCGACGCCCCGTACTACGTGCTGGCCGTGCTCGGCCATGTGCTGGCCACCGCTTACCTCATGTACCGGGTGGCTGCGGACATTCTGGACCCGGCCCAGGACCCGGTACGCCGCACCGGTGCGGACGATCCCCAGGGCGGGCCGTTTGACGGCGCCGCGGACCGGCTGCTCCTGAAGCGCCGCCATGCCGTTCGGGTACCCTTGGAAAGGCATGCGGCCCCGGCGAAAGAAGCACAGTGACACCCGTTCCATACCGTTCCGAGCAGCTTGACTCCAAGGAATTCGAAGTCCTCGCCGCCGCACATCCCGACGTCGTGATTCCGCTCGAGCAGACCCCGTATTGGGCGGACTTCGAGGCGAAGCTGGGCCGCAGCCCGTACGGCATCTGGGCTTACTACGACGGTGAGACGCTGGTGGCGACGGCCAGTTACCTGCGCTCGGAACGGCGCCTGCGCCCGTCACTGGTAGTGGTCAACGGACCCACCTGGTTCACCACCCGCACGCACAACGCCGAAGCCCGGCTGGTGTACACCGTGCAGGAACAGTTCCGGGCTGATCCGGCCGTGGATCCGCTGTACATCCGGATGCAGGTGCTGCATCCGCAGCCACCCGTGACGGGGCCCTTGGAGCACGGCTGGTACGAGCGTGAAATCGTGGTGGACCTGACCCCGGACACGGACGCCATTTTCGCCTCCTTCCGCTCCAACGCCCGGAACCTGATCCGCAAGGCGGAAAAGCTCGGCGTCGAGGTGCGGACCATTGAACCGGAGCGGTGGGCGGAGGTGTTCCGCACGGAGCTGTTCCCGATCATGCAGGAAACCGCTGCCCGGGACGGGTTCTCCAGTTTCGAATCCACGTTCTACGAGACACTGCTGACCGAACTGGGCGAGTACCTGCGGCTGATGGTCGCCTATGTGGAGGGCAAACCCGTCTCCTGGCTCATCACCACCGAATACCGCGGCTACTCCGTGTACTACTTCGCGGCCAGCTCCTCCGACGCCCGCAGGACCAATGCGCCCTACCTGCTCCTCTGGGAGGCGTTCAAAGTGCTGAAGGAGGCCGGGAACACCGCCTGCGGCCTCACCGGCATAGTCAGCGAGAACTATCCGGGCCTGATCAACGTCACCACCTTCAAGCGGAACTTCTCCAAGACGGTGGTCACCATTCCCACCACCTATGACATCCCGCTGCATCCCCGGCGGTACGCTCTGGTGGCAACAGCGTTGAAAATCCGGCGGGAGGCACCCGGGAAACTCCGGGCACTGCCCGCCGCCACCAAGGCCCTCGCCGGCCGGCTCGCCGGACGCAACGGGCAGTAAGGCACAACCAATGAGCGACGTCAGCGTAGTGGGATCCGGCCCCAACGGGCTGGCGGCCGCGGTCATCATGGCCCGGGCGGGCCTCTCGGTCCGGGTCTTTGAAACGGATGCCACCGTGGGCGGGGGCAGCCGGACCAAGGAGCTGATGCAGCCGGGGCACGTGCATGACATCTGTTCGGCGGTGCACCCGATGGCGCTGGCCTCCCCGTTCTTCCGCAGCTTCGGACTGGACCGCCGGATAGAGCTGGTGGTGCCGGAGATTTCCTATGCCTCACCGCTCGACGGCGGCCGGGCAGCCCTGGCGTACAAGGACCTGGACCGGACGGTGGCCGGGCTGGGACGCGACGGCGCCGCCTACCGGCGGTTGATGGAGCCGCTGGTGAAGCGCAGTGAAGCCATCACCGAACTCCTGATGGGTTCGCTGCTGAGCGTCCCCCGGGACCCGGTGGCGCTGGTCCGTTTCGGGCTTGCGGTCCTGGACCAGGGCACCGCCTTGTGGAACCGGCGCTTCACGGAGGACGCCGCCGGTGCCCTGCTGACCGGAGTCGCCGCGCATCCGGTGGGAAGGATGCCCTCGCTGCCCTCGGCCGGCGGCGGGCTGATGCTCAGCACCCTCGCCCACTCGGTCGGCTGGCCCATCCCGGTGGGCGGCTCGCAGGCCATCGCCGAAGCGCTCGCAGATGATCTGCGGGAGCACGGAGGCAAGATCATCACCGGGCACAAAGTCGCGTCGCTGGCCGAGGTGGCGGACTCCCGCGCCGTCATTATGGACGTGTCACCGTCCGTGTTCCTGGAACTGGCAGCAGACAGGATGCCGTCCGGCTATGCACGGGCCCTGGAGCGTTTCAAATACGGCAACGCCGCCTGCAAGGTCGATTTCATCCTGTCCGGTCCCGTGCCGTGGACCAATCCCGAACTGTCCCGCTCCGGAACCGTACATCTGGGCGGCACCCGGGCCGAGCTGGCGGATGCCGAAGCGGACGTGGCCGCCGGCAGGCACCCCCGCCGCCCGTACGTCCTGCTGTCCCAGCCCAGCGGATTCGATCCCACCCGGGCACCCGCCGGCAGGCACGTCCTGTGGTCCTACTGCCATGTCCCGGCCGGCTCCACGGTGGACATGACCGAAGCGGTCACCGCACAGATCGAACGGTTCGCCCCCGGGTTCCGGGACGTGGTGGTGGACTCGCACGTCACGACGGCGGCGGGGCTGGAGCAGTACAACGCCAACTATGTGGGCGGAGACTTCGGCGGCGGTACCGTGACGCTGGCACAGATGCTGATCCGGCCGGTCCCGTCACCGAATCCGTGGCGTACGCCGCTTCCCGGCGTCTACCTGAGTTCAGCCTCAACACCTCCGGGTCCCGGTGTGCACGGCATGGGCGGCCAGCATGCAGCGGAGCTGGCGCTGAAGGACGTTTTTGGGCTGCCGATGCCGGACCTGGCCCCGGCACGCGCATAGTCCCCTGCGTTCCGGCCGGGCAACATGTGACCGGAACCACGAAACCCGCTATGTTATCGGGTACCGGCACCGCTGCCGGGCACTTGAACTGGGGGAACAAGGTATGGGGGACAGGTCTGTGGAAAACTACGGTCCGGTTGCGGGAACACAGGGATTCGGGGCAGCACCGCCGCCTCCGCCGGGCACGGGAGCGGGTCACCAGCCGCCGTTCCACCAGCCGGGGGCGCAGTCCCGGCCGGAAACCGGACAGCAGTGGCAGCAGCTTCCCCCGCCGCCGGGCGGACCGGGGGAAGCGCCGCAGGGACACTCGAACCCGAAACGGCGCAAGCGCCTGATCATTGCGGGCAGCGTGACCGCAGGACTGCTGGTGGTCCTGGGAGTCGGCGGCTTCTTCGGCTACAAGTACCTGAGCGAGACGACGTACAGTCCCCGCGTCCAGGCCGAGGAATACCTCCAGGCACTGGTTGACGGGAAGCTGGAAAAGGCCCTGGACATGGCGCCTGCCGATTCGGACCTGGACAATTCCCTGATGACCGACGAGGTCTACTCGAAGGTGGAGAACCGGATCAGCGGTTTTGAAATCACGGACGTCATGGTCGACGGCGATAAGGCCGAGGTGGCGGTTGACGTGGAGCAGGGCTCGGAAACAGAAGCCATGAAACTATCGCTGTCCAAGGCTGGGACCGAGGCAGTGCTCTTCAAGAAATGGAAAGTCGACGCGCCGCTGGGCACATGGTCGCTGCGCTATCTGGTGGACCCGGATGTTACCGGCACCGCCGTAAACGGCGTGGACTTCAAAGCCCCGGAGGACGGCCGGAAATTGGCGGTTATGCCGGGCGACTACACCTTCAATGCTCCCGACGGCACGAAATTCGTCAGTTACGGCGAGGACGAAAAAATGAGCGTTGGCCTGGACTCGCAGGAATCACTGATGGGAGTGGGCTTCATCCCGGAGATCACGGACGCGGCACGCGATGAGATCCGGGCCCAGACCAGGGCGCACCTGGACGCCTGCATGAAGTCCACCGAACTGCTGCCAAAGGGCTGCCCGAACAAGGCCGACGGCGAAGACCCCAACAACTTCCGCAACATCAAGTGGAGCATGACCAGGGAGCCCACGTACGCGGTCATCGAGGGTGACCCGAGCACCCCGTTCCCCGTCACGGCGGAAAACGGGCAGTTCACGCTGGAAGCCGAAATGAAGCAGGGCGATGACTGGGGAATGCAGAAGGGCACCGTTGAGCTCTACTCGATGCCTGCCAAGGTAAATATCCAGGGCGAGACCATCACCATGGAGTTCGCAGACTAGCGCCCATGCGCTGACGGAGTCCTCCGGGGCCTTGCGTCCGGGGCCCGGTCATGGGGAACTGATAGTTGGAGGTTTCCCATGACCGAGCACCTGAACAACCATCACCGGGACACGCTGGACAGGATTCTCCGGCACCCTTCCGGCGGCAACATCGAATGGAAGGACGTGGTGTCACTGCTGGAAGCAGTGGCTGACACCGTCCGCGAGCACAACGGCAAATACGAAGTGACCCTTGCCGGGCAGACCGACCACCTCTCCGTCCCGCACGGCAAGGACATCGACGAGCAAACCGTGGTCGACCTGCGGGAGATGCTGCGCCGCGCGGGCTACGAGCCGGACAAAAAGTAGTCCTAGCCGACCGTCAGCTCACCCATCCGGAACCAGTCCTCGCCGTCGATCACCGTGTTGATGATCTTCGGGGTCTCCACCAGGGCCTGGACCATGTCCTTCATGGCCTGCTGGAAGTGCTCACTCTGCACGTGGGCTTCGGCTGCGTCATCCTTGAAGGCTTCCACCAGCACAAACTCGTTCGGGTCCTCGAGGCTGCGCGACCAGTCGAACCAGAGGTTTCCCGGCTCCGCGCGGGTGGCGGCGGTGAAATCGGCGGTCAGTTCGGGCCAGCGTTCGGTCCATTCGGGCTTAACAAGGAATTTGACGGTAATAAAGATCATTTCTTCATCGTATGCCCGCGACCCGGACGGGCTCCACGCCGGGTGGAAGGGCAGGGGAAGCGGGATGGGAGGATGGGTACGTGGCGCACCTCGACGTATCCAACATTGACTATTTCCTCTCCGACGGCCGGCAGCTGCTGAACGGTGTCAGCTTCAAGGTGGGCGACGGGCACAAGACCGCGCTGATCGGGCCCAACGGCACCGGCAAGACGACCCTTCTGCGGATCATTGCGGGAGACCTGCTTCCGGACGAGGGCACCGTTTCACGGTCCGGCAACATGGGCATCATGCGCCAGTTCGTGGGACAGGTCCGGGATGAGAGCACGGTGCGGGACCTTCTGGTTTCGGCCGCCCCGCCGGCGCTCGCCGCAGCCGCCCGGGAAGTGGACGCGGCGGAACTGGCCATGATGGAGCACGACGACGAACCCACCCAGATGCGGTATGCCACCGCCATCACGGACTGGGGCGACGTCGGCGGCTACGAACAGGAGACGGTCTGGGACGAAGTGACCATGGCCGCGCTGGGCCTGCCCTTTGACCGGGCACAGTACCGCAAGGCCGCATCCCTTTCCGGCGGGGAGCAGAAACGCCTGGTCCTGGAGGCCCTGTTTGCCGGGCCCGACGAACTGCTGCTGCTCGACGAGCCGGACAACTACCTGGACGTGCCTGGCAAGCGCTGGCTCGAGGCCAAGCTGGCGGAGTCGAAGAAGTCGGTGCTGTTTGTCAGCCACGACCGGGAACTGCTGGACAACGCCGCCACGCGCATCGTCACCCTGGAGCCGGGCATCAACGGCGCCTCGGCCTGGATCCACGGCGGCGGCTTCGGCAGCTACGTCAAGGCCCGCGAAGACCGCAATGCCCGGTTCGAGGAACTGCGCCGGCGCTGGGACGAGGAGCACCTCAAGCTCAAGGAACTCGTCAACATGTACAAGAACAAGGCCGCGTTCCGCTCCGACATGGCCAACAGGTACCAGGCGGCCCAGACCCGGCTGGCCAAGTTCCTGGAAGCCGGTCCGCCCGAAGCGCTGCCCGTGGAACAGAACGTCAAGATGCGCCTGCGCGGCGGACGCACGGCCAAGCGCGCCGTCGTGGCACAGAAGCTGGAACTGACCGGCCTGATGAAGCCGTTCAGCACCGAGATCTGGTTCGGGGACCGGGTGGGGGTGCTGGGGTCCAACGGATCCGGCAAGTCCCACTTCCTGCGCCTGCTGGCCCTGGGCGGCAGCGATCCGGACCGCGAACACGAACCGGTGTCCGAGGTGGAGATTGCGCCGGTGCCGCACAACGGCTCGGTGAAGCTGGGTGCCCGGATCCGGCCCGGGTTCTTCGCCCAGACCATGATGCGCCCCGATTTGGCCGAGCGTACGCTGCTGGACATCCTGCACCGCGGCGACGAGCACCGCTCCGGGCTGGGACGCGAAGCGGCGGCCGGGGCCCTGGACCGGTACGGCCTGGCCTCATCCTCGGAGCAGAAGTATGAATCGCTCTCCGGCGGGCAGCAGGCACGGCTGCAGATCCTGTTGCTCGAACTCTCCGGCGCCACCCTGCTGCTGCTGGACGAGCCCACCGACAACCTGGACCTGCACTCCGCTGAAGCGCTGGAAAAGGCGCTTGACGCCTTTGAAGGAACCGTCCTGGCAGTGACGCACGACCGCTGGTTTGCGCGCAGCTTCGACCGGTTCCTGGTTTTCGGTTCCGACGGCAGGGTGTACGAATCCGAGACGCCGGTCTGGGACGAAAAACGGGTGGACCGCGTCCGGTAGGGGACAATACTGACGTGAGCGAAAAGAACCTGAGTGATACTGCCCTGAACAAGGCCCTGATCGCTGTTTTCGTTGTTTTCGGCCTCAACGGCCTGGTGTTCGCCAGCTGGGCTGCCCGCATCCCGGCGGCTGCGCAGGACCTGGGCATCGGTGCTGCCGGTGTCGGCCTGCTGCTGCTGTTCTCCGCGGTCGGCTCGGTTGCCGCCCTGCCGCTGGCCGGTTCGGTGGCCCAGCGGATCGGCACCGCCGGTACGGTGCGGGCCGGCGGCATTACGACGTCGGTTGCCTCCCTGGCCATTGCGGCGGGCCTGTACCTGGGCTCCATTCCCCTCACCGGCGCAGGGCTGCTGGTCTTCGGCGTGGGCATTGCGGGCTGGGACGTTGCGATGAACCTGGAGGGCGCCGACGTCGAGCGCCGGCTGGGGCGGACCGTCATGCCCAAGTTCCACGGGGCGTTCAGCGCCGGCTCGTTTACCGGTGCCCTGATCGGCGCCGCCCTTTCCTATGCGGGTGTGTCCCTGTCCCTGCACCTGCTGGGCATCCTGGCCGTGGTGTGCGTGGTGGTGCTGATTGTCCCGCGCAACTTCCTGCAGCTACCGCACCCGGCGGTGCATGCCGACGGGGGGCCGTCCGGCAAGGTGTCCCGCTTCGGTGCCTGGCGTGAGGGCCGCACCCTGCTGATCGGTGTGGTGGTCCTGGGGGCCGCCCTGACCGAGGGCGCCGCGAATGACTGGGTGGCCAAAGCCACCGTGGACGGGCTGGGCACCAGCGAGTCCGCTGGTGCGGTGATGTTTGCCGTGTTCGTTGCCGCCATGACCATCACCCGCTGGTTCGGAGCCCGCCTCATCGACCGGATGGGCCGGGTGCCCGCCCTGCGCTGGTGTATGAGCGCGTCCCTGGCCGGCCTGCTGATCTTTGTGCTGGCCCCGAATGTCGTCCTGGCCGCCGTCGGCGCCGTGCTGTGGGGGATCGGCGCGGCGCTGGGCTTCCCGATGGGCATGTCCGCCGCCGGTGAGGATCCGGTGCACGCGGCCGGCCGCGTGTCCGTGGTCTCCACCATCGGGTATATGGCGTTTTTCGTCGGCCCGCCGGTGCTCGGGTTCCTCGGTGAGCATTGGGGCATCCGCAATGCGCTGCTGGTGGTGGGCGCCGCCATGCTGGTGTCGATTGTTTTCGCACCGGCTGCCGCGGAGCGGAAGGCTGTGTCCGAAGCGGCCTGAAAGCTGCGGACCGGTTCTGTCCGCAATGGGCAGGCGCGGGACAAGGCCGTGGTCCTACCCTCGAACCCATGTCCCCCTTACTGCAGCCATCCCAGCAGTCCGCACCACTCATCTCAGCCGAGGGGCTGACCAAGGTTTATTCCTCGAAGTCCGGCCCCGTGCGGGCCTTGGACGGACTGGACATCGCCGTTCCGCAGGGAACGGTCACCGCCCTGCTCGGCCCCAACGGGGCGGGGAAGACTACCGCGGTCAAGGTCCTCACCACCCTGATCCGGCCGGACAGCGGCACCGCCGTCATTGACGGCATCGACGTCACCGCAGACCCCAAGGCGGTCCGGCGCGCCATCGGCGTCTCCGGCCAGTACGCCGCGGTGGACGAGAACCTCACCGGGCTGGAAAACCTGGACATGGTGGGCCGGCTCTACCACCTGCCGGGACGCCGGGCGAAGGAACGCGCGGCGGAGCTCATCGAAATGTTCGACCTTGCCGACGCCGGCAACCGCCCGGTCAAGGGGTATTCCGGCGGCATGCGCCGGCGCCTGGACCTGGCCGGAGCCCTGGTCAACCAGCCGCAGGTGCTGTTCCTGGACGAACCCACCACCGGGCTGGATCCCCGCTCCCGGATTGCCCTGTGGGAAGTGATCACGGACCTGGTGGCCCGCGGAACCACGCTGCTGCTGACCACCCAGTACCTGGAGGAGGCGGACCAGCTGGCGGACCGGGTGGCGGTGATCGACAACGGCAGGGTCATTGCCGAAGGAACCTCGGATGACCTGAAGGCACGGATCGGCGGCCACCGGGTGGCCGTGGCCCTGGTGGACCAGAACGACGCCGAGGGGGCCCTCGCCATCCTGCAGCGGCACGGATCTGGCGATCCGCACGCTTCAGGGGACGGCCGCACGCTGGAAGTCGCCGTGATCGACGGACCCGCTGCGCTCCAGCGGGTGCTCGCAGACCTGGCCGACGCCGGCGTCGAACTCCATGATGCCGGCATCCGCCGCCCCACCTTGGACGACGTGTTCCTGCAGCTCACCGGGCGTCCGGCGGAAGAGGAAGCAGAAGCCGAGAAAGAGGAGGCACGCCGATGAGCGCCGCAGTGTCAGCTACCGGAATCCGGACCGGGTCGGCCTCCAGTGCACCGGTCCGCTGGGCCGGCGACGGCTGGACGGTCACCAAGCGGAACCTGATCAAGATCAAGCGCTCGCCGGACATGATCGTGTTTGCCGTGCTCCAGCCGATCATGTTCGTCCTGCTCTTCAGCCAGGTATACGGGGGTTCCATCAACGTTGCCGGCACGGACTACACGCAGTACCTGATGGCGGGAATCTTCGCGCAGACCGTGGTGTTCGGGTCCACGTTCTCGGGAGCGGCCATGGCGCAGGACCTGAAGGAAGGGATTATTGACCGGTTCCGGACCCTGCCCATGAGCCCGTCTGCCGTGCTGATCGGGCGGACCAACTCGGACCTGGCGCTGAACGCCATCTCCATGGTCATCATGATGGGCACGGGCCTGCTGGTGGGCTGGCGGGTCAACACCAACTTCCCCTCCTTCCTTGCCGCCGTGGGGCTGCTGCTGTTGTTCTCCTATGCCTTCAGCTGGGTCATGGCGCTGCTGGGCATGAGCGTGCGCACGCCGGAAACCATCAACAACGCCTCCTTCATCATCCTGTTCCCCATCACCTTCATTTCCAACGCGTTTGTCCAGAGCTCCACGCTGCCGACGCCGCTGCGGATCTTCGCGGACTGGAACCCTGTTTCCGCACTGGTCCAGGCAGCCAGGGAGCTGTTCGGCAACGTAGGCACCGCACCCGTCCCGGACACCTGGCCGATGCAGAACGCCGTGCTGACCGTGCTGATCGGGTCACTGGTCCTGCTGGTGGTTTTCGTGCCGCTGGCGGTGCGCAAGTTCGAGTCCATCAGTTCCCGCTAGCAGTTCCCCTCCGGACAAAGGACACACCATGATTGAGGCACATGGCCTGGCGAAACGCTTCGGCAGCAAAACCGCCGTGGACGGCGTCAGCTTTACCGTCCAGCCGGGTAAAGTCACCGGGTTCCTGGGCCCCAACGGCGCCGGGAAATCGACCACCATGCGCCTGATCCTGGGCCTGGACCGTCCCACCGCAGGGAGCGCGACTGTCAACGGCCGACCCTATGCCGCGCACCGGGCGCCCCTGCATGAAGCCGGCGCGCTGCTGGAAGCCAAAGCGGTCCACCCCAGGCGCACGGCCTGGAACCACCTGCGGGCCCTGGCCGCCACGCACGGCATTCCGGCGAAGCGGATCAGCGAGGTCATCGAGCTCGCCGGCCTGGAACAGGTGGCACGGAAGCGGGTAGGCAGTTTCTCCCTGGGCATGGGCCAGCGGCTGGGGATTGCCGTGGCATTGCTGGGGGACCCGCAGACCCTGATCTTCGATGAACCGGTCAACGGACTGGACCCGGAAGGCGTGCTGTGGGTACGCCACCTGGTCCGCGGCCTGGCCGCGGAGGGCCGCACCGTGTTCATTTCCTCGCACCTGATGAGCGAAATGGCCGTCACGGCCGACCACCTGATCGTCATCGGCCGCGGCCGCATCCTCGCCGACGCTCCGATCACAGAGGTCATCGGCGGCGGCCGCGTGCGCACCCTGGTGCGGACTGAGGACGCGGGGGCGCTGGCGGCCGCCATTGAGGGTGAGGGCGTCGACGTGCGCCGCCCGGCCCCGGACCTGCTGGAGGTGTTGGGCCTGCCGCCGCGCACCATCGCCGAAGCCGCGCTGGCCCGCGGCATCCTGGTCACCGAGCTGACGCCGCAGCAGGAGTCCCTCGAGGATGCCTACATGGAGCTGACTCACGGCGAGGTGGAGTACCAGTCGCAGCAGATCGAGGCCGGCGGAGGGCGTGACGGCGGTCCGGGCAGCTGAGTCAGGGCAACCCCTGACTCATCCCTAAGGGGGACCACTGATTCCGCCTGAATCATCCGCTGGAACGGTCCGCGCCGCACCTGCCTGCCCTAGGCTGTAAGGAGCCCCCCGAACCAGTTCCAGCCCCCTACGTGAGGATCACCATGATCGAGGCACACGGCCTCTCGAAACGCTACGGCGGAAAAACCGCCGTCGACAACGTTTCCTTTACTGTCCAGCCGGGTAAGGTAACCGGCTTCCTGGGCCCGAACGGGGCCGGCAAATCCACCACCATGCGGATGATCGTCGGGCTTGACCACCCCACGTCCGGCAAGGTCCTGATAAACGGCAAGCCCTACGCCCAGCACAAGGCACCGCTCCGGGAGGTGGGCGCCCTGCTGGACGCCAAGGCCGTGCACACCAAGCGCAGCGCCTACAACCACCTGCGGGCCATGGCGGCCACGCACGGCATTCCGGCGAAGCGGATCAACGACGTTATTGAACTCACCGGGCTGGCGCCGGTGGCGAAAAAGCGGGTGGGAGGCTTCTCCCTGGGCATGGGGCAGCGGCTGGGCATTGCCGTGGCGCTGCTTGGGGATCCGCACACCGTCATCCTGGACGAGCCGGTCAACGGACTGGATCCCGAAGGTGTGCTCTGGGTGCGGCACCTAGCCCGCGGACTGGCGTCCGAGGGCCGCACGGTTTTCCTGTCCTCGCACCTCATGAGCGAGATGGCCCAGACCGCCGACCACCTGATCGTGATCGGCCGCGGCCGGATCATTGCCGACGCCCCGATCAGCGAAATCATTGCCGGTGAGGACAAGGCCCGTACGCTCGTGCGCACCGACAGCCCCCGGGAGCTGCTCCTGGCCCTGGACCGCCCTGGCATTGCCGGCGTCGAAAAGGAGGGCGGTCTGCTGGAAATCACCGGCGCCGATCCCCGCCTGATCGCCGAAACGGCCCTGGAGCGCCGGATCCTGGTTTATGAACTGACACCCCAGCAGGTCTCCCTCGAGGATGCCTACATGGAACTGACACGCGACGACGTCGAATACCGGTCCCAGGACCTGGCGCAGGAACCTGTTCCTGCCGGAACTGCCTCCGGGAAGGGGAACTAGCACCGTGAGTACCGCTACAGAAACCAAGAAACCCGGTGCGCCCGCCCCGGCCGGCTCCGGCGTCAACTTCGGACGGGTCCTGAAATCCGAGTGGATCAAGGTCAACACCGTCCCCTCCACCGTTATCCTGCTGGCTATCACCGTCGTGGTGATGGTCGGCCTGGCCGCCCTTGCCGCCTGGCAGGTGGTGGTCGTGCTGGACGCGATCTCGTCGGCAAGCACCCCGGAAGAGGCGCTGGCCTTCGGTGACCCGCAGGTGTACCGGGACCTGATACCGGAAATCCCCGCCAGCGGGCTCTTCTTCGGGCAGCTGCTGATCGCCTCCCTGGGCGTGGTGCTGATTGCCTCGGAATGGGGCACGGGCATGATCCGCTCCACCTTCAGTGCGGTCCCGAAGCGGACCCCGGCACTGCTGGCCAAGGCGCTGGTCATTGCTGTGATCTCCTTCATCATCGGTGCCGGTGCCGCATTCGTTTCCTTCCTGGTGGCACAGCCGATCCTGAACAGCGGAGACCTCACCCTGTCCTTGAACGACGACGGTGTCCTTCCCAGCATCCTGAACACCGGCACCTGCCTGGCGCTGATCGCGGTGTTCGCCATGGCCATCGGGACACTGCTGCGCAACACGGCCGGCGGGGTGGTGACCGCCATCGGCATCATCTTCGTCCTGCCGCTGGTGGTCTCGATCGTGCAGGGCATCGCCGACTGGATTCCCGACGCCGCACGGTTCCTGCCGAGCAATGCCGGAACCCAGCTGGTCACCGCCGGGGCCACCGCGGAAGGTGACCTGACCCAGCTTCAGGGCGGCCTGGTGCTGGCCGCCTGGGCCCTGGTCCTGCTTATTTCTGCCCTGATCGTCACCAAACGGCGCGACGTCTAAGGGAAACCCGCTTCGGTGAAGGCGGCGCGGAAGAACGGCCGCCCCGTCTTCACCGGACACCTCCTCCCCAGCCCCCTCAAGCCTGCTTGAGGGGGCTGGTTACGCTTCGGGGAGACGCCGGTTACGCGGGCGCCTTCGGCTCTGGTTGAATCGGAGCATGTCTGACGCATTGGCCCATGTAACCGATCTCGGCGCGTATGTCAGCGCCTCACCCTCCAGCTTCCATGCCGCACGCGAAGGTGCCCGGCGCCTTGCGGAGGCCGGATTCACGGAAGTCTCCGAAGCGGAGGACTTTCCCCGCTCGTCCGGAAAGTTCTTTGTGGTCCGCGACGGTGCCTTCATCGCCTGGGCCACGCCTGAGGACGCCGGACCGGCCACCGGATTCTCGATCCTCGGCACCCACACGGACTCGCCCTCCTTCAAGCTCAAGCCCCGCCCCACCACCGGCCGTCTCGGGTGGCTGCAGGCCGGCGTCGAGATTTACGGGGGCCCGCTGCTGAACTCCTGGCTGGACCGGGAGCTGCAGCTGGCCGGGCGCATGGTCAGCCTGGACGGGACCGAGCACCTGGTGGAGACCGGGCCGCTGATGCGCTTCCCGCAGCTGGCCATCCACCTCGACCGTGCCGTGAACGAGGGCCTGAAACTGGACAAGCAGCAGCACATGAACCCGGTGTGGGGGCTGGGGGACCCCTCCGCCGCCGACCTGGTGGCGCTGCTGGCAGCCAAGGCGGGCCTGGATCCGGCGGAGGTGGGCGGCTATGACATTGTTGCCGCTGACACCCAGCCGGCCCAGGTGTTCGGCGCCGAAGGGGAATTCTTCGCCTCCGGCCGGCTGGACAATCTCTCTTCGGTGCACGCCGGGCTCCTGGCGCTGATCAACGCCGAGGTGGCTCCCGCGGCACCCATTGCGGTGCTGGCCGCTTTCGACCATGAGGAAGTGGGCAGCGGCAGCCGCTCCGGCGCCGCCGGGCCGTTCCTGGAGGATGTGCTGCTGCGCATCGGCGACGGCCTCGGTGCCACCGCCGCGGACCGGGCACGCGCACTCGCGGCCTCCTTCTGCATCTCCGCCGACGTAGGGCATGCCGTCCATCCCAACTACGCCGAACGCCACGATCCGGCCAACCACCCGGTCCTCAACGGCGGTCCGCTGCTGAAGATCAACGCCAACCAGCGCTACACCACGGACGCGCCGGGCACGGCCAAGTGGGCACGCCTGTGTGCCGACGCCGGCGTGCCCTACCAGGAGTTCGTTTCGCACAACTCGGTGCCCTGCGGATCCACCATCGGGCCGCTGACCGCCACCCGGCTCGGCATCCGGACGGTCGACGTCGGCATCCCGGTTCTGTCCATGCACTCGGCGCGGGAAATGGCCGGTGTCCAGGATCCGGCCAGGCTTACCGCGGTCGCCCAGCGGTTCTTCGCGGTCGGAGCGCCCTGATCCAGCCCCGGAAGTGCCCCGGTTCCGGCGTGTCAATACGGCCCGCGGAAATCGGATAGGATAGGAAAGTCTGTGCTGTCGGCTTCGGCCGGCAGATTCCTCCCGCTGCGGATCAGCCGCCTGCGAGGAGGAGACAACGCAAAAGAACCTCCTGTTACGGAAATACCGTGACCGTACAGCCCAAAGGAGGTGGGTTCACAAATGCGTGCTTATGAACTGATGGTAATCATCGACCCCGAGGTCGAAGAGCGTACCGTCGAGCCTTCGCTCGACAAGTTCCTGAATGTAATCCGCAACGATGGTGGAACCATCGATAAGGTCGACATCTGGGGCCGTCGTCGCCTGGCCTACGAAATCCAGAAGAAGTCTGAAGGCATCTACGCGGTGGTTAACTTCACCGGTACGCCGGCAGCCGCAGCTGAGCTTGACCGCCAGCTGAGCCTCAACGAGACCATCATGCGCACCAAGATCATCCGCCCGGAAGAGCAGAAGATCTCGAAGAAGGATGCCAAGAAGGCCGCTAAGGACGCTGCAAAGGTTTCCGCAGAGTAATTTCGGACACCCCCGTACTGATACCAGGAGGCTTTCATGGCAGGCGAGACAACAATCACCGTCGTCGGTAACCTAACCAACGACCCGGAACTGCGGTTCACTCCGTCCGGATCGGCAGTGGCGAACTTCACCATTGCTTCGACCCCGCGGACCTTCGACCGTCAGTCCAACGAGTGGAAGGACGGCGAAACGCTGTTCCTCCGCGCGTCCGTCTGGCGTGAAGCGGCTGAAAACGTCGCCGAGTCCCTCACCAAGGGAACCCGCGTAGTTTGCCAGGGCCGCCTGAAATCGCGTTCGTACGAAACCAAAGAGGGCGAAAAGCGCACCGTAATGGAGCTTGAGGTCGACGAAATCGGCCCCTCGCTGCGTTATGCCTCTGCCAAGGTCACCCGCACCCAGCGCTCCGGCGGTGGCGGCGGATTCGGCGGCAACAGCGGCGGCGGTGGCGGCTTCGGCGGCAACTCCAACTCCGGTTGGGGCGGCGGCCAGCAGCAGGCGCAGTCCGCACCGGCTGACGATCCCTGGGGAGCGCCTGCGGGCGGTAACTCCGGCGGATGGGGCAACGGTCCGGATTCGAACGATCCGCCCTTCTAAACCTCTTCACCCGAAGAGCAGTCCACTCCCTCCGGGGCGGTTGGCGGCCCTTCACCCGGCGCCTTCGGGCGCCATCCTCAGACGGCAACCGCCGTCGAGCCCATCCCGTGGAAATGTATCCACGGGCTCCACCAGACATAAGGAGCTCCACGATGGCTAAGGCTGAACTTCGCAAGCCCAAACCAAAGTCCAATCCCTTGAAGGCCGCTGACATCACTGTCATCGACTACAAGGACGTAGCATTGCTGCGCAAGTTCATTTCCGACCGCGGAAAGATCCGCGCCCGTCGCGTAACTGGCGTAACCGTGCAGGAACAGCGCAAGATCGCCCAGGCAATCAAGAATGCCCGCGAAGTTGCTCTCCTGCCGTACTCCGGCGCTGGCCGCGGCTAAAGGAAAGGAACCTAACTCATGGCAAAGCTCATTCTGACCCACGAAGTAACCGGTCTCGGCGCTGCCGGCGACGTCATCGAGGTTAAGGACGGTTACGCACGTAACTACCTCCTGCCCCGCGGCTTCGCTCTGACCTGGACCAAGGGTGGCGAGAAGCAGGTTGAGTCCATCAAGGCTGCCCGCGCTGCCCGCGAGCACGCTTCCCTGGAAGATGCTCAGAAGCAGGCTGCTGCTCTCTCCGCCAAGCCGGTCAAGCTGACCGTCAAGGCCGGCGAGTCCGGACGCCTCTTCGGTACCGTCAAGCCCGCAGATGTTGCTGCAGCTGTTGAAGCCGCCGGTCTCGGCGCCATCGACAAGCGCAAGGTTGAACTGCCGACGCACATCAAGTCGGTTGGTTCCTTCCAGGCCAACGTCCGTCTGCACGAAGATGTTGCTGCCGTCATCGACCTTCAGGTTGTGGCCGGCTAACGTCTGACCCAGACAGCAAAACACCCTCCGGCTCCAAGCCGGGGGGTGTTTTTGTGTTTTCCGGCACCCCGCAGCGGGTTGCGGACGGGCGCCATCCCGGGGCGGGAAGCTCCCGGCGGCCCTGCCGGGACGTAATCCACAGCACACTTGGTTTTCTTGTGGATATCGGCGGCCTGAGGTCCGGAAACCCTGCTCCTTATGCCTGTTTTTGATCACTGTCAACACGGGTGCCGCGCCCGGGCGCGGCGGAAAAATAGTTCTTATGCACAGGTGTGGACGAGCGTTTGCCCTAGTCAGAGCCGTATTTGGGGAGATGTGAATTATTTATCCACATGCTTATGCCCAGCCTGTGCACAAGACACGCCGCGTTATGCACAGACTATCCACAAGACCTGTGGATAACCCGTTTGTCGGGGAGGCCGCAGAGGCATACGGTTGCGGTGAATCCCGTCATCGCCATGCACGCCCGCCGGTCCGGATCATCCAGCACCGCCGCCGGCCCCGCGCCGGGTTGTCAGTGCCGGCTGGTAAGGATGGAACGACGCCCGGCAGGGCAGGGATTGCAACGTTTCTTTATCCTGGAAAGGGCCAACGTGTCGCTCACGCATACGGACTCCAAGGCATCATCATCAAGTCCGGACTTCGCGAGGACACCCCCTCAGGACCTGGTCGCCGAACAGTCGGTGCTGGGCGGCATGATGCTGTCCAAGGACGCCATCGCAGACTGCGTGGAAGTGCTGCGCGGCATCGACTTCTACCGCCCCGCGCATGAGGCCATCTACGAGGCCATCATTGACCTGTACGGACGCGGCGAACCCGCCGACGCCGTCACGGTTTCCGATGAGCTGACCAAACGCGGCGAAATCAGCCGCATCGGCGGACCGGCGTACCTGCACACCCTCATCCAGTCCGTCCCCACCGCAGCCAACGCCGGTTTCTATGCGGAAATTGTCCGGGAACGCGCCGTGCTGCGCCGCCTGGTGGACGCCGGCACCAAGATCGTCCAGCTGGGCTACTCCAATGACGGCATGGAAGTGGATGACATAGTCAACGCCGCCCAGGCCGAGGTGTACGCCGTCGCCGAGCGCCGCACCGCCGAGGACTACGTGCCCCTGAAGGACATCATCGAGGGCACCGTGGACGAAATCGAGTCCGCCGGCCACCGGGGCGAGGGCATGACCGGCGTGCCCACCGGCTTCTACGAACTCGATGAGCTCACCCAGGGACTGCACCCCGGGCAGATGATCGTCATTGCCGCCCGCCCCGCCGTGGGTAAATCCACTTTCGCCTTGGACTTCGCCCGTTCCGCGGCGATCAAGCACAACATGACCACGGTCTTTTTCTCGCTGGAAATGGGCCGCAACGAAATCGCCATGCGCCTGCTTTCCGCCGAGGCCACCATCGGCCTGCAGGACCTGCGCAAGGGCACCATCAAGGATGAGCAGTGGGGCAAGATTGCCACCACCATGGGGCGTATGAACGATGCACCGCTGTTCATTGACGACAGCCCCAACATGTCCCTGATGGAAATCCGGGCCAAGTGCCGCCGGCTGAAGCAGCGCCATGACCTCAAGCTCGTGGTGCTGGACTACCTGCAGCTGATGTCCTCGGGCAAGCGTGTGGAATCCCGCCAGCAGGAAGTCTCCGAGTTTTCCCGTGCCCTGAAGCTCCTTGCGAAGGAGCTGGAGGTGCCGGTGATCGCGCTTTCGCAGCTGAACCGTGGTTCCGAGCAGCGCACGGACAAGAAGCCGATGGTTTCGGATCTTCGTGAATCCGGTTCCATCGAACAGGACGCCGACATGGTGATCCTGCTCCACCGCGAAGACATCTACGACAAGGAGTCGCCGCGTGCCGGCGAGGCCGACGTGATTGTCGCCAAGCACCGTAACGGTCCGACCAAAACCATCGTGGTCGGATTCCAGGGCCACTACTCTCGCTTTTCCAACATGGCTGTTGAAGGCGGCAGCGGCTTCTAGCCCGCCCCGCCTGCACCGCCCGCCATTCACTTCCCCCACTGCCAGGAGATCCGCCGTGCCCAAATCCAAGCCCCGCAAGAAGGCCGTCAGCAAAAAGAAGCAGGCACGCCGTGCCGAGCACGAAATCAACGCGATGCTGCGCGGGGAGACGGCCTATTTCAGCGATGAGGCGGAAGCGCTGCTGACCGGCAGGGGCTGGATCAGTGAGCGTGAACAGCCCGGCGGTGCAGACCAAGGCGATGCCTGGTACTGGATGCCGTCGCAGCTGCCGGCCTACCTGGAGGAGGGCGAACCCGTGCCCACCTCCATCTACCCCTCCTCGGAGACCACCTTCGTGAGCCAGCTGGCGACGCCGGACGGCTCGGTGCCCGCCGAGGCCCAGACCGAATATGCCTCGCTGGAAGAGCTTGTTGCGGACCTGGAGCGGCTGCAGGCCTACCGGGTGCCCCGGGACCAGTGGACGGTGCTGGGCGGCGGCCCCTCGGAGCACGAAACCCCGGATGACCTGATCGACTCGATTACCGAAGAGTGGGAGCTGATTGCCGAGCTCATCCACTTCCCCTACAGCACCGACGGCGGACCGCGGTCCTTCGCGGCGGTGGAGCAGGCAGTGCAGGACGGCCGGCTGACCGACTACGCCTACCGTTCCGTGCTGGCCGGCCGCGGGCTGCCGGGTGCCGGGAGCGCCTCGGGACAGTAGACCCCACCCGGGGCGGGTTCAGCCCGGCTCAGCCCGCTCCGGCCCGCCGCAGCCGCGCCGGCGCAGGCCCGGGTGTGGGGGCCGGGGGCGCCGGCGGGGTCTCC